>JBKPIZ010000383.1:0-1472 GCA_046730495.1 Pseudomonadota bacterium | reverse complement strand
TTCGAGCGCATCGTCGAGCCTCTCATTCTGCCGCTCGCCATCGTCCCGCTGCTTGCCGCTGCGATGTTTGCCGGCGTCCGCATTGTGACGATCCGCTCCGGCAATGACTTGTGGCGATTCCTGTATCGCGCTCACGCTGAGGGCGCTATCGATGAGCCGACAAAGCCGGCCGGCATCAGGTCTGCAGCCTTACCTAGCCGCTCTGGAATAACCCATTACCGCCATGCGTGTTCCTCGGTTTTAGGCGGCGCAAGGCCGGCACGCTTTATGCTATCAGGGCGGTCTCGGGAGTGCTGGGACCCTATGCAAACTATCACCTGTATCGAGGACCTGCGGCAGCTCGCGCACCGCAAGGTGCCGCGCGCATTCATCGACTACGCCGAAGCCGGCTCCTATACCGAGCAAACGCTGCACGCCAACCGCGCCGATCTCGAACGCATCGCATTGCGCCAGCGCGTCCTCCACGATGTCGGCAATCGCAGCACCAAGACCACCATTCTTGGCGAACCCGCCGCGCTGCCGCTGGCGCTGGCGCCGATCGGACTCTGCGGCATGCAGCACGGCGACGGCGAGATTCTCGCCTGCCGGGCGGCTCAAGCCGCCGGCATTCCGTTCACGCTATCAACCATGTCGATTTGCTCGATCGAAGACGTCGCCGGCGCGGTCGAAAAGCCGTTCTGGTTTCAGCTCTATGTCATGAAGGATCGCGGTTACATCCGCGCGTTGATTGAGCGCGCCGCCGCCGCCAAATGCAGCGCCCTGGTGCTCACTGTCGATCTTCAAGTCCACGGCCAGCGCCACAGCGACATCAAGAACGGCATGACGGTGCCGCCGCAGATTCGGCTGAGCAACCTGATCGACATTGCTACCAAGCCGGCATGGGCGTGGAGTGTCGGCCGCGGCAGGCGCAAGACTTTCGGCAACATTGCCGGCCATTATCCCGGCATGAGCAGCGTGACCGTGCTGTCGAAATGGGTTGCGGAGCAGTTCGATCCGACCTTGAGCTGGAAAGACGTCGAATGGATCAAGAGCCTGTGGCCGGGCAAGCTCATCCTCAAAGGCATTCTCGATGTCGAGGACGCCCGCATCGCGGTCAAGTCCGGAGCGGCAGCTTTGGTCGTGTCCAATCACGGCGGCCGGCAACTCGATGGGGCGCCGTCGTCGATCTCGGCCTTGTCGCCGATCGTCGACGCCGTCGGGGCCGATATCGAGGTGATGTTCGACGGCGGCATCCGCTCGGGACAAGACATCACGCGGGCGCTGGCGCTTGGCGCGCGGTCATGCATGAGCGGCCGCGCCTATATTTATGGTCTCGGCGCCGGCGGTCAGGCGGGCGTGGCGCGCGCCATCGAAATCATGCGCAACGAGCTCGATATCACCATGGCTTTGATGGGCATCACCCGGATCGCCGACATCAATCGGGACACGATCGTGGACCGGCAGATCCGTCAACCTTATGAAAAGGTATAGTG
>JBKPIZ010000382.1:0-9781 GCA_046730495.1 Pseudomonadota bacterium | reverse complement strand
AACAGACATTCATAGCGGACTATGGACATCCGATTTAGGCCAGAACCGCCGTGGACGTCACAGAATTGCACGGTTTCGGATGTAGGAAGAAGGCGCTAAGGGAGTTTTTCGATTCTGCGGACGGCTGCCAGTCCCGCGCATGGTGGCTTGTGGTCCGCTCTGTGCAAAGCTCGCCGCGGTCCCCTCTAGTCACGGTTTCAACATTGAAGAATCGAACTGCGGCTAATCCTTCCTTGGTCCTGAATGCACGAAGATGGACAAAAATCCTCACGCGTTACCGCGGACAGAATGACCTTCGCAGTATCGTCGAGATAGCAATCACGTTTGTGCCACTTGCAACGCTATGGGTATTGGCTTGGGCAGCGCTGCATTTTGGCTATTGGTGGCTCTCCCTGGTGCTTGCGATTCCGGCCGCGGGCTTTCTCGTGCGACTGTTCATGATTCAGCATGATTGCGGCCATGGCTCCTTTTTTTGTCATCGCCTGGCAAATGATTGGGTAGGTCGGGTAATCGGGGTGTTGACGCTGACGCCCTATGACTTCTGGCGCCGAACCCACGCCGTCCATCATGCCACCTCCGGCCACCTTGAAAGACGCGGGATCGGCGACGTCGATACCCTCACGGTGCGCGAATATCTGTCGCGCTCCTTCTGGGGCCGATTTTGCTATCGCGCGTACCGGAACCCGCTCGTCATGTTCGGTTTCGGTCCCGCCTATCTGTTTATCCTGCAATACCGGTTGCCGGTCGGCCTGCTCTTCAACGGCTGGCAGCCTTGGCTCAGTACGATGGCAACCAACCTTGCTATCGCTGCCGTCGTCGCAGTACTGATCTGGTTCATAGGCGTTTGGCCCTTCGTGCTTGTGCATCTACCAATTATTTTGCTGGCAGGTTCAGTGGGAGTATGGCTGTTCTACGTGCAGCATCAATTCGAGGGGACATTCTGGGCGCATGAGGACGGGTGGAGCGTTCAAGAAGCGGCTCTGCATGGCAGTTCGCACTACGACCTTCCGGGAATCCTGCGCTGGTTCACGGCGAACATCGGCGTCCACCATGTCCATCACCTGTGCAGCCGTATTCCGTACTACCGTCTGCCCCGGGTGCTCAGTGAGCATCCCGAACTTCGCCGCGTGAGCCGAGTTACGCTGCTTCAGAGTTTCCAGTGCGCGAGGCTCGCGCTTTGGGACGAAAGTCTGCGGGCGTCTTGTTTCTTTTCGCGAGATTGACCGTCGGCGGGTACCTGACCGCGATATTGGCGCGAGCCTGTGGCGAAAAAGTATCCGCTTCGGGTCGGGACCGTAAATCACATTGCGAAGCACCACAGCGGAGCACCACGGTCATGGCTCACTTTCAGAACCGCTTGATAGCTGGCGACCATTTTTTCAGACAAACGAAGGGTTAACGCTGTCAAAGCGGAAATCCGGATGGCATGCTCGCCTTGAAACGAACACATCCCTGTCCCATATAAAACTTGGCCGATTCGGCCGCCGCGAGCCCGCGTGTACGGATCCCCGTCAAACGGTTTCTGGCTCGCCGTTTTTCCTTAAGCCGGCACCTAGATCGCGCAGGTGTCTTGAAAAGCAGGCCGCAGCGCACTGCGCAGCGGTCGTGCTGACGCGCAAACAGAAAGCTTTTTTCATTGTCCTCCTTTCATGGCTTCGGCCTCAACGAAGCGATTACGCTTGCAATAGCAGAAGAAAATTACGCCGCCGCTACTCCGATCCAACAACAAACGATCCCCATCGTGATGTCGCGCCGCGACGTGATCGGAATTGCTCAGACCGGAACCGGCAAGACAGCCGCTTTCGCGCTGCCGCTGCTGCACAGTCTCGCCGCTAATCCGCGGCCGGCGGTGCGCAAGAGTTGCCGCATCCTCGTGCTGAGCCCGACACGCGAGCTTTCTAGTCAAATCCTCGACAGTTTCCGCACCTATGGGCGTCATCTGCGCATCAAGACCGCGTTGTCAATCGGCGGGGTATCGATGAGGGCGCAGATCCATTCGCTGCTCGGCGGAGTCGATGTCCTTGTCGCTACGCCTGGCCGCCTGCTTGATCTCGTCAAAACAAATGCATTGCGTCTCGATGGCGTCGAATGCCTGGTGCTCGACGAGGCCGACCGAATGCTCGACATGGGATTCATCCACGACATCCGGAAGATCGTTGCTCGGCTCCCGATTCGTCGGCAGACGCTGATGTTTTCCGCGACCATGCCGCGTGCCATCGCGGAGTTGGCCGCGCATATGCTTCGTGACCCCGTCAAGGTTGCAGTGGCGCCAACAGCCGCAACAGCCGATCGTGTCGAACAACGCGTCATACGCGTCGATCGACCGGCGAAAACGGCAATTCTTATCGATGTGTTGCGGCGTGAAACAATTGACCGGTGCTTAATATTCACGCGGACCAAGCATGGCGCCGATAAGGTCGCGCGCAACCTCCGCCATGCCGGCATCGCCGCTGACGCGATCCATGGCAACAAATCGCAAGGTCAGCGCGAACGGGTGCTGGCGGCCTTCCGCAAGGGCGAGGTCAGGATGCTCGTCGCGACCGATATCGCCGCGCGCGGTATCGATGTCGAAGGGATCAGTCACGTCGTGAATTACGATGTGCCGAACGTGCCGGAAACCTACGTGCACCGGATCGGCCGCACCGCGCGTGCGGGCGCAGAAGGTATCGCGATCTCGCTGTGCGACGGCGAAGAGATGGCGTTCCTGCGCGACATCGAAAAACTCATCCGTGTGTCAATTCCGATGAGCGATCGCCGCGCCGATCAACGGCAGCCCAGGCATGGCTCCCGAGCAGCTGTCGATGCTGGCGAACGGCACCAAAGCGCTCGGTCACGCAAGCAAGATCGCCGTCATCCAGCCAGCAGGTCCCCATCGAGCGGCATCGCTTCGGTCGCCTTTCTGCATCGCCACGGAAGGCCGCAGCGCGATCTTGGTGGAAGCGCGCAGCGTCGGAACGGCCATTTAAAAGGATCATGACGTGCCGAAAGAAGAACTGTTGGAATTTGAGGGGCTCGTCACCGAGATTTTGCCGGACGCCTGATATCGCATTGAACTCGATAATGGACATCGGCTCGTTGCCTACACCGCAGGCAGGATGAAAAGGAACCGGATCAAAACCCTCGCGGGCGATCGCGTGACGGTCGAGGTCTCGCCGTACGATCTGGAAAAGGGGCGTTTGATATTCCGCCACAAGGATGAACGAGCCGGAACGTTCAATCGCACCCCACAGCGCAACCAGTTTCGGCGTCGGTAAAATTCCAATGTCACACGTTGCCGCCGACAAGGACGAGGTCATCAATCACAAAAGGAGCGGCGCCATGCGGATTTTCATCTTCAAATCCGAGAAGAATCCCGACCTGCGCGCGTTCGGTGGCGATTTGGCCGGCATTAAGCTGCCGGGCCAGTTCAAGCCGTGGCGTGCAGTGGGCGCGATCGCCCCAAATCAGGAGATACCGTACAAAATCGCGCGCGACGACATCGAAAAGGCGATTAACGAATGCGGCTTTCAGCTCTTTCGCCTCAAAAAAGGACTAACGCCGTTTCGTGATGACAGCAAAGTGAGACTGTGGAAACGCTGACGAAATATTGGTCATGACAGATCAAGTTCACAAGTTTAAGGTCGGGCAGACCGTCGATCTCGTCCCGTCGATGTCGCGTCGCGCGGCCAGGGGACACTATCGAATCGTCAACCTCCGGCCAGCTGATGGCGAAAATCCGCAATATCGGATCCGGAGCAAAAGCGAATCCTACGAGCGCGTGGTTGCGGAAAGCGACCTAGTTCTATCCACCGCATCCGAATTTCGATTGACTGACGGCGATACCGTCCAGTAGGACCGCGGCGAATTGGGTAGGCGCGGGATGCCGAAGGCCTGCGCAAATGCTGGATTTCCGCCGCCGAGTGACGAAATAGCGTTGGCCTCTAATTGTTCCGCCGCGCCTCTTGAATCGCTTGCCACACCCGCTGCGGCGTCGCCGGCATTTCGATATGGCGCACGCCAAGCTCGGACAGCGCATCGACGATCGCATTGATGACGACCGCGAGTGCCGGCACTGTGCCGCCTTCGCCGGCCGGGCGGATGCCGAGCGGATGCGTCGATGACGGCACTTCGCTCAATTCAGTTGCATAAAACGGCAGGTCCGAGGCGCGCGGCATGGCGTAATCCATGAACGAGCCCGCGAGCAATTGGCCGCTGTCCGAATCGTAATGGCAGTGCTCGAGCAGCGCCTGGCCGACGCCTTGCGCGATGCCGCCGTGGATCTGACCGTGAATGATGAGCGGATTCACCGCGCGCCCGACATCGTCGACCGCGGCATAACTGATGAGCGTCACATTGCCGGTATCCGGATCGACCTCGACCTCGCAGACATGCGCGCCGTAAGGGTAGCTCGCTTCGGCAACGGTTTCGTCGCAGAAAGCCGTGAACGGGCCGCGCAAATCCTCCGGCAGGTCCGCGCGCTCGACCGCGGCGCGCGCCACCTCGAACAATCCGATGGCGTGATTGGTGCCCTTCACGGCGAAGCGGCCGCGCGAAAATTCGATGTCGGCGGCGGCGGTTTCCAAAAGATGCTCGGCGATGCGCAGGCCTTTCTCGATCAGGCGATCGGTTGATTTTTTGATCACAATCGAGCCGAGCCGCATGCCGCGGCCGGAATGCGCGCCACCGCCGACCGTGACCCGATCGGTGTCGCCGGCGATGACGCGCACGGATTCGATCGGCACGCCAAGCCATTCCGTGACAAGCTGCGCAAAACTCGTCTCGTGACCCTGGCCCTGCGACACCACGCCGATGACGAGCTCCACCGTGCCTTCCGGCAGCACCAGGAGCTCCGCCTTCTCGCGCGGCACGCCAGTGGAAATATCGACGTAGTTGCCGACGCCGATGCCGCGATATTTGCCGCGCTTTCGCGCTTCGCGGCGGCGTTTTTTGAAGCCCGCCCAGTCGCCGAGCTTCAACGCCATATCCATGACGCCGATGTAATCGCCATTGTCGTATTCGACACCAAATGGATTCCGATACGGCAGTTCCTTTTCGGTCACGAGATTGCGGCGGCGGATGGCGAGGCGGTCGAAGCCGTGCTCGCGCGCGGCGAGATCGATCAGGCGCTCGATGACGAAAATCACTTCCGGCCGGCCGGCGCTGCGATAGGGCCGCGTCGGCGCGGTATTGCTCAACGTGGCGCGGGCGCGGAAATGCGCCGCCGGCATGCGGTAGATGCTCGACATCATCTGCACACCCTTTTGCACCATGGCGAAATTGGTGGTGTGGGCGCCGAGATTGCCGAGGTTCGAGCCGCGCATGGCGAGGAACCGGCCTTTGTCGTCGAGCGCCAGCTCGGCCTCGACGACGAGATCGCGCGCCTGATAGTCGCTCAAGAACGATTCATGGCGATCGATGATCCATTTCACTGGCCGGCCAAGCTTGCGCGCGGCCCAGGCGATGGCCGCAAATTCCGGATAGATCATGCCGCGGGTGCCGAAATTGCCGCCGATATCGGCCATCAGCACGCGGACTTTTTCCGGCGGCATGTCGAGGATGGTGGCGAGATCGTTTTTCAAGCGCACCGCACCGCCATTGCCGGCGTAGAGCGTCAAGCGCCCGGTTTCGGAATCGAATGCGGCGAGCGCGGCGCGCGGCTCCATCGGGACGCCGGTGACGCGCTGCACCCAGGTCTCGAACCGCGTCACACGCGCCGCTTTGGCGAAGGCGGCCGCGGTCGCCGCGGCATCGCCGAGCTCGGCATCGAAACAGACATTGGATCGCGCACCTGATCGCGGATCATCGTGAACGCGCGGCGCGTCCTGGCGCGCCGCGGCTTCCGTTTCCACCACGGCGGGCAAGATCTCGTAATCGATAGCGAGGCGCTCGGCGCCGTCCTTGGCGGCCGCGAGCGTTTCGGCGATCACCATGGCCACCGCCTCGCCGACAAAACGCGCTTTGTCGGCGGGGAGGGGGTGATGCGGCGCTTCGAACGGCGGCGCGCCGCCGGCGTTACGGAGCGGCGTCTCCGCCGGATGCGGCGACCATGGTTTATGCGGAATGGGTTTTAATCCGTCGGCGAGGCAATCGGCGCCGGTAAGCACGGCCAGAACGCCAGGCACCGCCAAAGCCTGGTCTTTGACGATGCCGCGAATGTGGGCATGCGCGTGCGGCGAGCGCGCCATCACGGCGTAGACCTGACCGGGCAGGTTCTCATCGGCGGTATAGCGGCCGCCGCCGCGAACGAGCCGCAAATCCTCGCGGCGGCGTACCGGCTGGCCGATGCCGGAAGTATTGGAGCCTTGGGCGTTGGTTGTTTGATCCATGGCTGCCTATTGGTCATGGCGATGTTAGTGGACGCTTGCACGGGCTGACAACCTGCGCCAGTAGCGGTAGAGACATGGCGGGAGAAGACGCATGACCGATCAACTCGGCAAGGCGGTGCGGCGCAAGGAAGATCCGGCGCTGCTTTCGGGGCGCGGCCGCTATGCCGACGATCTGCCGGTCCCGGTTGGCACCTTGCATGCCCATGTAATTCGCTCGCCGCACGCGCATGCCGACATCGTGCGCATCGATGCCGGGAAAGCGCGCGCGCATGACGGCGTCTGGGCCGTCATCACCGGCGAGGATGTCCGCAAATTATCGGATCCGTTCCTGGCCGCCGTGAAGGCGCCGGTGCAGCAATGGACGCTCGCGGTCGAGCGGGTGCGCTATGTCGGCGAACCGGTCGCGCTGGTCGTCGCCGAGAGCCGTTACATCGCCGAAGACGCCGCCGAGCTCGTGGCGATTGATTATCAGCCGCGCGAGACCGTGCTCGATCCAATCGAAGCCTGCAAAAGTTCGGCGCCGCTTCTGCATCGGCAAGCCGGCACCAACGAAATTTCCGTGCGCGAATTCCGCTACGGTGATCCGGACGCGGCCTTCGCGCGCGCGGATCGCCGCATCGCCATGACCGTGCCGTTCCCGCGGCTCTCCTTCACGCCGATCGAATGTTACGTCGTCGTCGCCCAGCACAATGCCGCCGAAAACAGCTACGACGTTCTGGCGAATTTCCAGGGCCCGTTCTCGATGCACCCGGTGATGGCGCGCGCGCTGCGCGTGCCCGGACCGAAATTGCGCCTGCGCATCCCGCCCGATTCCGGCGGCAGTTTCGGCATCAAGCTTTAATCTTTTCTTATATCGTGCTGATCGCGCTCGCCGCCAAAATCACCGGCCGGCCGGTGAAATGGACCGAGGACCGCATCGAGCATCTGGTCGCCGCCAGTTCCGGGCCCAACCGCGTGACCGAGATCGAGGCGGCAGTGAGCAACGACGGCCGCATTCTCGCGCTGAAACTCGATCAGCTCGAAGATTACGGCGCATTCTTGCGCGCGCCGATGCCGGGCCCGCTCTACCGCATGCATGGCGCGGTGACCGGCGCCTACGATATCGAACATGTCGAGGTCAAAAACCGCGTCGTCTTGACCAACAAGATGCCGGCAAGCCTGATCCGCGGCTTCGGCGGTCCGCAGCTTTATCTGGCGCTCGAGCGTCTAATGCATCGCATCGCCGTCGAATTAAAGCTCGATCCGCTCGAAGTGATCCGGCGCAATCTCATTCCAACGCAAAAATTTCCGTATCGCACCGCGGCCGGCGCGCTTTACGACTCCGGCGACTATGGCCGCGCCGTCGACATCGCCATCGGCGACGGGCGGCTCGCCGCTCTGAAAAAACGACGCGACGCGGCGCGCGCGCAGGGCCGGCATTACGGCATCGGTTTTGCGGTCGTGGTCGAGCCGGCGATGTCGAATATGGGTTATCTCTCGACGCTGATGACCGCGCAGGCGCGCGAAAAAGCCGGGCCGAAGAACGGGGCGGTGTCGATGGCGCGGGTCACGATCGATCCGCTCGGCGCAGTCACGGTCACCGCCGACGTCACCGTGCAAGGCCAAAGTCATGAAACGGTGCTGGCGCAGATCGTCGCGCAGGAGCTCGGTCTGTCGCCCGACGAGGTCGAAGTCGTGCTCGAATTGGACACCGCCAAAGATCAATGGTCGATCGCCGCCGGCACCTATTCGAGCCGCTTCGCTTCCGGCACCGCGGTGGCCGCCCACATGGCGGCAGTGCAGATGCGCGATAAACTGAAAAGCATCGCGGCGAAGCAACTCAATGTGCTGCCCGACGACGTCGAGCTCGCCGGCGGCAAGATCCGCAGCCGCTCCAATCCCGACAATGCGCTGCCGTTCGGGCGCGTCGCCGGCACCTCGCATTGGTCGCCGGTGATGCTGCCGGAAAGCATGGCGCCCGCCTTGAGCGAGACCGCGGTATGGACGCCGCCGGAGCTTGAACCGCCGTCGAGCGAAGATCGCATCAATACCTCGCTGACCTACGGCTTCATCTTCGACATGTGCGGCGTCGAGATCGATCCGGTGACCTATCACGTGCGCGTCGACCGCTATGTGTCGATGCACGATGCCGGCCGCATCATGAATCCGATGATCGCCGAGGGCCAGATCCGCGGCGCCTTTGCGCAAGGCGTGGCCGCCGCGCTCTACGAGGAGTTCACCTATAACGCGGAGGGCGCATTCCTCAACGGCACCTTCGCCGATTATCTGGTGCCGACGGTCGGCGAAATCCCGGATGTCGAGATTTTGCACCACCATTCGCCGTCACCGTTCACGCCACTCGGCGCGAAGGGATTAGCCGAAGGCAATTGCATGTCGACACCGGCCTGCATCGCCAATGCCATTGCCGATGCGCTCGGTGCGCGAGAGATTATCCTTCCCGCCACGCCGCGGCGCATTCACGAATTGCTGCAGGCGGCGCGGCAGAATGGCGGACCGCGCGCATGAAGCCGCGCCCGTTCGACTATCTGCGGCCCGACACGGTCGACGAAGCAGTCGCGCTGCTCGCTGATTACGGTGATGACGCGCGCATCCTTGCCGGCGGACAATCGCTGGTGCCGATGCTCAACCTGCGCATCGTCGAGGCCGAGGCCCTGATCGATGTTTCGCGCATCGCCGCGCTCGATGCCATCCGCGACCTTGGCGACAGAATCGAAATCGGCGCCGCGGTCACGCAGAATAAGCTGCTCGCCTGGCCGCAGCTTGCGGAAAAGCTGCCACTGGTCGCGGCCGCGCTGCCGCATGTCGGCCATTTCCAGACCCGCAACAAAGGTACGGTGTGCGGTTCGATCGCGCACGCCGACCCGAGCTCGGAGCTGCCGCTGGCGCTTGCGCTGCTCGGCGGCGAGGTCGTGCTCAAATCGCAGCGCGGCGAACGAGTGCTGGCGGCACAAGATTTCCAGAAGGACATGCTCACCACCGCGCGGGAAGGCGACGAATTAATTACCGCCGTGCGCGTTCCGGTTACGAGCGGGTCCGGCGTCGGTTTCCGCGAAGTAGCGCGGCGCCACGGCGACTTCGCTATCATCGCGGTCGCGGCGGTCGCCGAGAACAAAAACACCGTGCGGCTCGGCGTCGGCAGCATGGCCGGCAAGCCGATGGTGCGGCGGATCGCGGCCGACGGTGTCGAGGAAACGGTCCGCAAATGGGCCGACGAGCTTGAGAGCTATGAGGACCTGCATGCCTCGGCGGCAATGCGGCGCGACCTGTTTCGCAATCTGGCGTCGCTGGTGATCGAGGAGGCGACCCGATGCGCCGCGTAAACCGCAACGAACGCCTGCGCGTGGCCTTGACGCTCAACGGCCGCAAGCTTGCGGCCGAAGCCGAGCCGCGCACGCTGCTGTGTGACTTCATCCGCCATGCGCTCGGCGCCACCGGCACCCATGTCGGCTGCGAGCATGGCGTCTGCGGCGCCTGCA
>JBKPIZ010000381.1:0-3754 GCA_046730495.1 Pseudomonadota bacterium | reverse complement strand
TGTTGCGCGGACGGGACGCTCCCATTGTTCGCGGCATGGTTCAGGTCGCTTGCAGCGGCCAACTCGTGGCCATTGCCGAGGTCGAACAGGGCGAAATCGTTCCCCGGCGCGGGTTCAATTTAACCGGCATCGCTGGTCGTGCCGGCAAAGACAAAGGTTGGTGACGATGTCGATAACAACCGCACGTAAAGCGGAGCTTATCAAGACGTATGCCGTCAAATCCGGTGATACCGGTTCGCCCGAGGTGCAAGTTGCCCTCTTGTCGGAGCGGATCAATAATTTGACGGAACACTTCAAAGCACATGTCAAAGACAATCACTCGCGGCGCGGGCTGTTGAAGCTCGTGTCGCAGCGGCGCCAGATTTTGGATTATCTCCGGCGCACTGACGACGGCCGTTACAAGGGGCTGATCGAGCGACTTGGCATTCGTCGTTGACGATTTGCGCGCGGCAGGAGCCGCGCGCGTTGGGCGGCGCGCAATGATGCGGCCGCCATTGCCGGCAGCGAAGCTGCCGATTCCGGGACGGGCAAGCGCCCGTTCATATGTAGGAAGGTCCGAAGGCCATGGCAGGATCGCCGGATGCTGAACAAGCATCGCAGCTTCGCTGCGGTGATGACAGCCTCTCGCCGTCTTGCTTTTGGCTTTCGCCCTTTCGCGAAAACCATGAGAGACAATCGCAATGTTCAATATTCATCGTGTGCAACTTGACTGGGGTGGCCGCCAACTCACGCTAGAGACCGGCAGACTCGCGCGTCAGGCCGACGGCGCGGTATTCGCTTCGTACGGCGACACCACAGTGGTCGCGACCGTAGTCGCGGCCAAGCAGCCCAAGGAAGGAATCGATTTCCTTCCGCTGACCTGCAACTACCAGGAAAAATACTACGCGGCTGGCCGCATTCCTGGCGGTTATTTCAAGCGCGAAGCGCGGCCGACCGAAAAGGAGACGCTGGTCTCCCGTCTGATCGACCGTCCGGTACGGCCCCTATTTGCCGACGGCTGGCGCTGCGACACGCAGGTGATCGTAACCGTGCTGTCGCACGATCTGGAAAACGACCCCGATATTTTAGCCATGGTCGCGGCCTCGGCGGCGCTGACGCTCTCGGGCGCCCCCTTCATGGGACCGATCGGCGCCGCGCGCGTCGGCTTCATCAACAACGAATACGTGCTCAATCCGCAGATCGACGAAATGAGCGAAAGCCAGCTTGATCTCGTCGTCGCCGGCACGCAGGACGCCGTGCTGATGGTCGAATCGGAAGCTAAGGAACTGTCCGAGGACATCATGCTCGGCGCAGTGATGTTTGGTCACCGTCATTTTCAACCGGTGATCGATGCCATCATCAAGCTCGCCGAGAAAGCGGCGAAAGAACCACGCGAGCTCGCGGTGGCGGACAATGCCGTGCTCGAAAAAGAGATGCTTAAGCTGATCGAAAAGGATCTGCGCGCCGCCTACGCCATCCCCGAGAAGGTGGAACGCCACAAGGCTGTCGACGCTGCCAAAGAGCGGGTGATGGGTCACTTCTGCCCGCCCGATATTGCAGAGCCCAAATATCCGGCGCTGCAAGTCGCGAGCGTTTTTAAGGATCTCGAAGCCAAAATCGTCCGCTGGAACATTCTCGACAGCGGAACCCGGATCGACGGGCGCGATGTCAAAACCGTGCGGCCGATCAACTGCGAGGTCGGCGTGCTGCCGCGCACGCACGGTTCGGCTTTATTTACCCGCGGCGAGACCCAGGCGCTGGTAGTAGCGACACTCGGCACCGGCGAAGACGAGCAATTCGTCGACGCGCTGCAGGGCACGTATAAGGAAACCTTCCTGCTGCACTACAATTTCCCGCCATTCTCGGTCGGGGAGACCGGCAGGCTGGGCGCGCCGGGCCGGCGCGAAATCGGCCATGGCAAGCTCGCCTGGCGCGCGATCCATCCGGTGCTGCCGCCGCACACCGAGTTCCCCTATACGATCCGCGTCGTCTCGGAGATCACCGAATCAAACGGTTCGTCTTCGATGGCGACCGTGTGCGGCACCTCGCTGTCGCTGATGGATGCCGGCGTGCCGCTCAAGCGGCCGACCGCGGGCATCGCCATGGGCTTGATCAAGGAGGAGGAGCGGTTCGCGGTGCTGTCCGACATCCTCGGCGACGAGGATCATCTCGGCGACATGGATTTCAAGGTCGCCGGCACCGAACGCGGCGTCACTTCGCTGCAGATGGACATCAAGATTGCCGGCATCACCGAAGAGATCATGCGGATCGCCCTTGCCCAGGCCAAGGACGGCCGCATGCACATTCTCGGCGAAATGGGCAAGGCGCTCACGTCGGCGCGCGCCGAGCTTGGCGAACACGCACCGCGCATCGAGGTATTCTCGATCCCGGTCGACAAGATCCGCGAGGTCATCGGCTCGGGCGGCAAGGTCATTCGCGAGATCGTGGAGAAGACCGGCGCCAAAATCGATATCTCCGACGACGGCACCGTAAAGGTTGCGTCGGCGAAGGCAGAATCGATCAAAGCGGCGATCAACTGGATCAAGTCGATCGCCTCGGAGCCCGAGGTCGGCCACATCTACGAGGGCACCGTCGTCAAGGTCATGGACTTCGGCGCGTTCGTGAACTTCTTTGGCGCCAAGGACGGACTGGTGCACATCAGCCAACTGGCGCCGCGGCGCGTGCAAAAAACCACCGACGTCGTCAAAGAAGGCGACAAGGTGAAGGTGAAGCTCTTAGGCTTCGACGAGCGCGGCAAGGTGCGGCTGTCGATGAAGGTGGTTGACCAGCAGACCGGTGAGGATCTCGAAGCCAAGCAAAAAGCCGAGGCCGGCGAAGCGCGCGAAGCTGCAGCCGGCGGCGCGGCCGAGTAAACTCGCCTCAATCAATCGAAGTAGACCGAAGAGCGGCGTTCATGAGCGCCGCTCTTCGTTATTGTGCCGGAACGATTCGAGGCGAGGGCCGGTCAGGCCAGACCGAGATCTGCAAAGGCGGTCAGGTGGTGATCGGCCGCGCCTTTGGCGAAGCAGCAGAACACCACATGGGTAATGCCGCGGTCGGAGGCGCCGAGTTCAGCCGCGACGGTGCCGACCGCGATGCGCGCTGCCCGATCGGCGGGGAAAGCATAGACGCCGGTCGATATCGCCGGAAAGGCGATCGATGCGAGACGGTGCGCCGCTGCCAGATCAAGGGCGGTGCGATAACAGGACGCCAGCAGCTCCTCCTCGCCGGCGTGTCCGCCTCGCCAGACCGGGCCGACGGCATGAATGACGTGGCTTGCGGGCAAGCGGTAGCCGCGGCTGATCTTCGCCGAACCGGTTTCGCAGCCGCCCAGCGTTCGGCATTCGGCCAGCAGCTCAGGTCCGGCGGCGCGGTGAATGGCGCCGTCCACCCCACCGCCGCCAAGAAGCGTCCGGTTGGCGGCGTTGACGATGGCATCGGCGGCGAGCGTCGTGATGTCGGCAACGCAGACGTCAAGCCGGGCCGGACCGATCGCGGCTGCAGCAAGCGAGGAGATATTGGCAATTGTCGCAGGCACGAGCTTAAGTTTATCACGCCCATTCGGCTTGCGCTTCGGCGCGCAGGTCGACCGTGCTCTTCACGCCGATATCGTCAAAGTGCTCGTCGAGGAAACGCCGCGCCGCGCGCTTGCCGCTGACGTGGAGCATGTCGAAGAAGTCGTAATCGGTCGAAAGCCTGCTGAATGTGTCGAGATGCGTGCCGAACCGGTTGAGCACGATGCGATGCACGTTGATGCGGCGATACTCGCCCGGGC
>JBKPIZ010000380.1:0-2584 GCA_046730495.1 Pseudomonadota bacterium | reverse complement strand
CTTCACAAAGGCTCACGGTCGTCAATCGCAGTCGCCATGCATCGGGCAAACGGCGCGCGACATTTAAAGCGCGATGGTGAAACGGATAACGGTGCCCCAAGGATCCGTCGCGGCAAAGCCGCCTGGAATTGAGTCGATTGTTATGCCGGCCGCGTCAAGACGCTTTTTCACGCCGTCTATGGTCGGCTGATCTTTGATTTCCAGTGCGAACCAACCAAGGCCCGCCCGCTTGCGGTTGCGAACGCCCGCGCCATTGCTGTGCCAGACATTGACAGCCAGGTGGTGGTGATAGCCGCCAGAGGACAAGAAAGTCGCTCCGGTGCGGCGGCGCGTCACATCGAGGCCGAGCGCGCCGCAATAAAACGCTTCTGCCTTGGCGATGTTCCCGACGCGAAGATGCATATGGCCGATACGCAATCCTTCCGGTGCACCGGGAGACGTCGCGGTCGAGGGATTGGTCTCGCGGATGATCGCGTCGATGTCGAGCGGGTCGGTTTTCTGGAAAATCAATTTACCGTCGCGGCGCCACTTCTCGCGCGGCCGATCGGAATAGACTTCGACGCCGTTGCCTTCCGGGTCGTCTAAGTAGATTGCTTCACTCACGTCATGATCTGAGGCGCCGGTGAAGGGCACACGATCCTTCGTCGCATTCAAAATCCAGCGTGCCAGATCCGCGCGGGTCGGCATCAGGAACGCGGTATGATAAAGGCCGGCTTCGTGCGGATCGTCTGGCAGGGCATCAGGTCGTTGGATCAGCTCCAGCAAGGCGACGCGGCCGACGCCGAGTATCGCAACTTGCGGAGTGTGCTCCTGCACGGTCAAACCAAGCATGTCGCGATAGTAGGCGGTGACGAGATCGAGATCGTGGACCATCATGCCAACGGCACCGATGTGGACCGGTGCGCGGCTTGCGGCGGTGGGGATTGCCGAAGGGTTGGGTGCGTCCATGCGTTTACTATATGGGCGGTTGGTGCGCCGGCACAATTGCGCAAAAAAACGCCCGTCTGTCGCGAACTCTCGGTAGCTGAGGTTTGCGCCCCCGGCAGGAGCTTTGTCCCGATAAGGGCCCGAGCGAGCGGAAATAGAGTTTCGAGGGACAGGTCCATCGCGCGGCGCCAAAGTCATTGCTCCTCGCCAACAGTCGCGAGCTCAAGTGTCGGTGCAGCAGCGTGCGGCACCGGGCGCCGCGTGTCCTGGCCCATCATCGCTGGCGCGGCACAGTGCTAGGCTTATTGCCCTAAAAGTCTTCCCAGATTTTGCGGACTGGCTGCGGTTTCTCGCGGCCAGCAGCCCTGGCGGGCATGCGGGACTGCGGGCTTAGCCTCAAACGCTGCGACAGGGCGACCGAACTCCGGTGCGCTTTTTCCAAACAGACAAGCCATGGCGAGGTCTTGCCATCAGGCGTGACTGGGCCGCCAATGGCGAGTTCGCCGTAACTTCTGGAAGGATTAACTTTTCAAGTGTCTCGTGGTTATTCCACCCGTCGCGACGATCGCCCATGCTTGAGTCCTACCCAACGCCGGTCCTGCATCAGTTCAGGCCGTGGTGACCACATGATAGGCCGCCCTTGGCTCGTCGCGCGGCCGATCCGAATGGCAAGAAGATCAGCTACTCGCGATACATTGGTACGATGCCAACTCTTGATTTCCTCTCCCTGGAAGTTCACCGACCAATAGCACCGTTTCACTAATTCAGTAGTAGTCACCGGCTTACCTCCGGACCACACGAAAGCCCGCCGGACTTTCCTTTTGAGCCGACCGTCGCGAGCATCTGTAAAGGGCGCTCGGCGGGCGCGCATTTTGGCCATCCGAGCCCCATCTCCAGGTCTACCCATCCATCCCCCTTTTTCATTGCTGTTGGTCTCCTGTTTTTCGCGACGCGATTACGCCTGCAATAAATTCGAGAAGCCTGTTTTTAAATGGGTGATGCTGGGCCCAATCCACCGCTGGATTCGTCGGCCTGTAGAGTTGGGAGCACATAGCGGCTCTACGCCAAGGAGAGACCTCCATGAGGAAGCACAAGCTTTTGATCGCGGTGATCATGTTCGGATTAACATGGACCGGGATCGTCAAGGCTGAGGATCAACCGATCGAGCAACAACTCGTTGACGCGATGAACAAGGTATTTGGTGCCCATCCAGGCTTTCGTGCTAATCACGCCAAGGGCATCGTTGTCGAAGGTAACTTTAAGGCTTCTGCCGAGGCAGCCGGGCTGCGCCGGGCCGTATTGTTCAACGGCAGCCCGATCCCAGCGACGGTGCGATTCTCCGATTCGACCGGAATACCAAACATCGCGGACGGGTCCAGCAACGCCAATCCGCACGGCATGGCTATCAAGTTTCATCTGCCGGACGGTAGCGCCGCCGACATGGTGATTAACTCACTCAAGTTCTTTCCGGTAGCCACCGGCGAAGACTTTCGCGATTTGCTGCTGGCATTGGCAGCAAGTCCGCCCGAGGCCCCCAAGCCGACAAAATTCGAGCAGTTCGCCGCGAGCCATCCTTCCGTGCCTGCGGCCTTTGCCCTGGTGGGTACGCCGGATAGCTTTGCCGATGAAGAGTATTACGGTGTAGATGCGTTTGTAT
>JBKPIZ010000379.1:0-3382 GCA_046730495.1 Pseudomonadota bacterium | reverse complement strand
GCTATGGGCAACTCTTGATCCTCAATGCCGGCGGCGGCTATCATGTCTTGCTAGCGGGGATGGAGCGGATTTCCGTCGATCTTGGGCAGTTCGTACTGACCGGTGAGCCGGTAGCGGTGATGGGTGACGGATCACAAGCGTCCCCGGCCGGCGCGTCCGGTCCCAAGCAACCCGTACTCTATGTGGAGTTCCGCAAGGACGGCGCTCCTATTGACCCCAGCCCATGGTGGGCGACTAACGAAGGCGAAAAGGTTCGCGGATGATGCGCAAAACTTCACTGCTCTTTCTCGGTGCCCTGGCCGGCGTATTGACAACGCTGCTGATCACGCAGCCGCGGGCCTTGCTGGTCGGGTCGGCGGCGCGCGCGGCGGTTTCTGACACCTACCGCGAGCTCAATCTGTTCGGCGATGTATTCGAGCGCGTCCGCGCCGACTACGTCGAAAGACCGGACGACAGCAAGCTCGTTGAATCGGCCATCAACGGCATGCTCGCCGGACTCGATCCGCATTCGAGCTACATGGACCCGAAGAGCTTCCGCGACATGCAGGTGCAGACCCGCGGCGAGTTCGGCGGGCTTGGCATCGAGGTCACGATGGAGGACGGCCTGGTAAAGGTGGTCGCTCCGATCGACGATACTCCGGCAGCCAAAGCCGGCGTCATGGCCAATGACATCATCACCCATCTCGACGACGAAGCCGTGCAGGGGCTCACCCTCAATCAGGCCGTCGACAAGATGCGCGGCCCGGTGAACACCAAAATCAAGCTCACGATCATGCGCAAGGGCGCCGACAAGCCGATCGAGGTCTCGATCGTTCGCGACATCATTCGGGTGAAGTCGGTGCGCTGGCATCCGCAGGGCGGCGACGTCGGTTACATTCGCATCACGCAATTCAACGAGCAGACCGCCGACGGGCTCAAGCAGGCGATCAATGAGCTCAACGCGCAACTCGGCGCCGACAAGATCAAGGGTTACGTGGTCGATCTGCGCAACAATCCGGGCGGCTTGCTCGACCAGGCGATTTCGGTCTCCGATACGTTCCTGGAGAAGGGCGAGATCGTTTCGACTCGCGGCCGCAACCCGGAAGAGACGCAACGCTTCAATGCGCGGCCCGGCGACATGACCAAGGGCAAGTCGGTGATCGTCCTCATCAACGGCGGTTCAGCGTCGGCGTCGGAGATCGTCGCCGGCGCGCTGCAGGACCACAAGCGCGCGACGCTGATCGGCACGCGCTCGTTCGGCAAAGGTTCGGTGCAGACCATCATCCCGCTTGGCGCGGGCAACGGTGCGCTGCGCTTGACAACGGCGCGCTACTACACGCCGTCGGGCCGCTCGATCCAGGCCAAGGGCATCTCGCCGGATATCGAGGTGCTGCAGGACGTTCCCGATAATTTGAAGGCGCAGACCGATTCCAAGGGCGAGGCCTCGTTGCGCGGCCATCTCAAGGCCGAAGGCGCCGAGGAAACCGGCTCGCAGTCCTACGTGCCGCCGAATGAATCGGACGATAAAGCGATCAAGATGGCGCTGGACCTGTTGCGCGGAACGGCGAGCAATGCCGCGTTCCCGCCGAATCCAAAAGCGGCGGTTCCAAACTGATCAAATAGCGCCAAACGAAGCTAAAGACCGGGGCGGCCTATGTGCCGCCCCGGTTTTTTGTTGTTTGCGGCAAGCCCCGGCTAGCGGAACGACCCGCTGCGGAAAGGCCGTGATATGCTCGCTGTCGTGATTCGCGTATTTGCACATTGCGCGGGGTCGCGGATTTGGACGAAGCCGGAACGAGATCGCGCATGACAATGAACGACCTGACGGCGCCGCTTGGCCGGGTCCGAGACGATATCGGCAGGCGATTGAGGTTTCGGCGGCATCGCGGTGGCGCTTGGCCTATTCTTCGGTGCGTTTGTGTTGTGGGCGGTGACCGCCGAAGACCGCTCGGGCGGTGAGCCGGTGGCGGCAGTGCCGGCCGATTTGCGGATCGCCAAAAAGGCGCCGGAGGTCATCGCGGTGCCGCAAGCCGCCGCTCCTGCTGAGTCCACCCCGCCCGCGACAACAGCGGCCCTGCCACCCCCCGCCCCGGCAAAATCGCCGGGTACCGTGACGGTCACGATTGTCGACGGCAAAACCGGCGCCAAGCGCGAGGTCATTGTGGCGGCACCGCCCGAGCCGACGAGCGCCGACACGACTGGTCAGCTTCCAAGCACGCTCCCAAGCAAGCTTCCAAGCAGGCGCTGATCGCCGCAAACTGACCCTCCCCTGGAGGAAGGTCGGCAGCGGTGAATGCGTCACAAGCAATTTCTCCGCTGGTGACAGACCCGCGCAAATTGAGGATCATCCGGCATCCTTTGTGTCGGCCGCTCGCAATCCGTCGCTGTGGCAATGCGCGTTGAAGATCTGCCCTACCGTCCCTGCGTCGGCGTTGTGCTCTTCAATCGCGACGGCCGCGCGTTTATTGGCCGGCGCATTGACGGGCCCGAGCACGTCGATCTCCAACATGCCTGGCAAATGCCGCAAGGCGGCATCGATACCGGCGAGGACCCATGGCCGGCCGCACTGCGCGAGCTGCGCGAGGAGACCAATATCCGCTCGGTCAAACGGCTTGGCGAAATCGCCGAATGGCTGCGCTACGACATTCCACGCGAGCTGATCGGCCAGGCCTGGAAGGGCAAATATCGCGGCCAGATGCAGAAATGGTTTGCGATGCGCTTTACCGGGGAGGAAAGCGAAATCGACGTCGAACATCCTGACGGCGCGCACGAGGCGGAATTTGCCGCCTGGCGCTGGGCGGCGCTGGAGGAGATCCCGCGCCTGATCGTGCCGTTCAAGCGCGCAGTCTACGAACGTGTCGTGGCTGAATTCGCCAAGTATGCCGGCGCCGCCTAACCGCGCGTCCCCGCGAAGGCGGCGACCCAGTATGATTATCTATACTTTTGCGATGATCCTGGGTTCCCGTTTGCGCGGGAATGAGCGGAGGCGCTACTGCGCCAGCGCCGCCTGCAGGGCGCGCAGCTGGTCGAGATGACGCACGAGTTTGTCGCGCTGCGCGTCGTCCTTGCAGTCGGCGACGTCTTCTTCGGTGTCTCTAATGTCGTCTGCCAGCGACACGAGGTCGAAATCCTCGCGCGCCCCGGCGCGGTCGGCGAGCACAGTCAATCCGCCGGGCCCCATCTCGGCAAAGCCGCCGACCACGACAACCGGTTCGCGCTGACCCTCGCGGATGATGGTGACGATTCCTGGCCGCAGCAGCGTGACCATCGGCGCATGCCCGGGCAGCACGCCGAGATCGCCTTCGATGCCGGGCAGATCGACCTGATCGACGTCACCGGAGAACAGCACGGTCTCCGGCGACTGTCTCTTATACACATCTGACGCTGCCGACGAACAACGCTC
>JBKPIZ010000378.1:0-16959 GCA_046730495.1 Pseudomonadota bacterium | reverse complement strand
GGTTCGTCGTCGGTATCGATATAGAGCATCTGTGCCGCTTCGCTCTCGGCGATGTCCGCGTCCTGCGGCGGCCTTACCTCGACGGGCTCGGCCTCAACGACAGTGGCCACGATCACTCTCGGCTCATCCTGCCGCTCAATGACTTTGACCCCGATCACCATCGGCGCAACCTCTGGACGGTCCGTTATAACGGACCGAGATTTTGCCTTTAGGGTCTTCTGGCGCTCGTTGGTGCTGGCGCGGATGCTTGCTAAGGTCGCCCTGCCGTCCGCAATCGAGATCAGTTCATAGGCGCGGCTGCGGCCTATACCGCATTCATCCCGCACGATGGCTTCCCAGTTATCGGGGAATTTCTCCTTGATCTCTTTGATCGTGAGACCGGCGCTTTTGTAAAACTGTTCAGCCTTTTCGGCGGCTTTGTCGCCTTTCTCGATCAGAACTTTGAGACGGCGAACAAGCCCTCCCCACGCCTGACCTTCGGCAACATTGTTGCTGCCATTGGTCGGCTTCCCGCTCGCCACCACGGCCTTGCTCTTGGTACTCTTGCCGGTCTTGGCCTTACGCCTGCGCGCAGCGGTGGCTTCGAGGGTGCAGGTGCGACAGCGGCCCTTAACGAATATCTCGTCGATATGCCCTTTGGGGCATGGCTTGCCGGTGTAATAAGTTTTCAGTCCCTGCTTTAAGGCTTCCGCCTTGGTTACGATCTTGTGACCCATAACGCCGCCCTTAGACTCGACTGCTGGTCGTCCATAATTAAAAACCTCTCGATGTGGTCGCCCGCGCTGTTTCCGCCCCCGATTCAAACGGGGCGGAAACAAGCGCGATGCCGTTTCGAATTTTGTGGAATTCCCGTCCGCAGATATGGGTGCAGGCAGCGGAATTGCAACTTTTCGGCTTTAGTATAAGGCGCATTGAG
This sequence comes from Pseudomonadota bacterium, assembly GCA_046730495.1. GTDB lineage: Bacteria > Pseudomonadota > Alphaproteobacteria > Rhizobiales > Xanthobacteraceae > BOG-931. The sequence continues at coordinate 16,043 of JBKPIZ010000378.1, read as the reverse complement.
AAGTTATTCTCCCTTTAGGGTAAGGCGTCGGCGTTGGCGGTGCCGCCGGTCATTGCGACGACGCCATGAATTGCAACGGGAGATAGTCATCGCCTCGCCACCAGCGCACCGGAACTGTGTCGCCCTCTACCCCGGTGGCAAATTCGGAAAAATCGCCTGCCTCGACGCATTGCTCGGCGGCGGCCAACACCTCGGCTGGGGCCGCCCCGGCCTTGAGCATGCGCGTGACCAACCCGACCCGCCCCGGCGCATGTTTGCGGACCACTTCGTAACAGCGCTGCCGGGTTCTCGCCTCATAGAGGTTGTGCGAGGAAGTGACGGTTTGCCCCTCTTCTCGGCTACCCCTTTCCCTCTCTTCCTCGGCCACCCTCTTAGTTTGATTATTTTGTTTGTTATGTATCGCCCCAACGCTAGTTGGGGCCGTATAGGATAGAGGTTTACTCAGAGGTTCAGTCAGAGGTTTATGTGTCACGCTTGACACTACTGTAGTGTCATAGGTGACACTGGGTAGTGTCATGCGTGACTGCTCTGCTATCGGAACGCTAGCGGCTCGCTTGAGGATCGGCTGATATCGGTTTAGCCCGCGTTTTTTGCCCGCTCGGCTGCGAATGACGCGCAAATGACCTCGGACCTCCAGACGCTTCGTCGCCCGTATTACTGTGCTGAGCGATGTGCGCGTCAGAGCCGCTAGCCTTGCCATTCCCGGCCACGCTAGGCCGTCTTGCTGGCGGTTCATGTGGAAGGTGATAGCGATGGCGACGCGCAAATCACCCGCCGTTAGGTCCGGATCGGCGATGAGTTGCATCAGCCACCGCTCTCGGTAAACCTCCAACGACAGCGATTTCTTGAGCGGAATAACCGTCGCCGACAATTCGGTGGTGATGTTGATGGTCATTTGCCCGTTGCCTCGGTTGGCTCGGGCGATTAAAATCAGCGCTCTTGCTGAGTGCCGATGTAGCCGCCAAAGCGGGTTGCATCAAAAAAGCGCCGCCCCCCAAAAGGCGGCGCTTTTGCTTTAGGCGGCTCGTTCGGTGTCGGATTTACTGTCGGCGCAGAACTGCTCGTGCAGCCCGCTTATGGGGGCATACCATTGGCTCCCCCGCTTTGTGCTGACCTTGCGCGCGGCTTTTATCACGCCCTGTTCGAGCAAATAGTGGGTCTGCCGTTCGGTCCGGTTAATCTCCCTCTCGATTTCTCTTGCTCCCCAGACGATCCCGAGTCCTTTGTCACTCACTGTGAAATCCTCCTGCATTACGCAGGACGATATGGACAACTTGCACCTAATTGTAAATCCTGTTAAATGGCCTATGCACTAACTCAATAAGTTAGCGTAACAAGGTGATATGCGCGATTTAGTCTTGCGCCTTGAGGCGGAGCGATGCGCCGACAAGGTAGAGCGGGTCCGACTCGACGAGCCGCCTGCCGCCCGAACCCGGTACGGAAAGGCCGGGCCGATCTGGTTTTTCTGGCGCTCCGACCGTCACGAGCGCGTCGTCCAAGAGGCGGTCGATTTGGAAAATCCACTCGTCGTCCGCTTCGTGAACGCGGACGATGACCAAAAGCGCATTAAATTCCTTTCGACGTTCGGCCTGCCGGAAGGATTCCTGCTTGTCGTGCCGGATGGCACCGAGAAGCTCGTCGCTAGATTTCTTTCGTTGTCCGCTTTGCCGGAAGAATTTCTGCTCGGTGCGCCAGACGTCGGTCTCCCGGCCGAGCCGCGTGATTTTGTCCTAGGCGCTCAGCGGGAGTTGCGTCGTCTGCTGGAGGATGCAGGCAGTGGCGACGCTGCTCGTACGAAAAAGGCCGAAAGCCGATCACTGCGCCTTGTCAGTGGCGATGGCGACCTGTCACGGCTGCCCAGCGGCCGCATGGCCCTTACCGTGCGAACACTGATCGCCTTTATGCGCCTAGAGATTGCTATGGTGGTCGAGAATGGCGCTCGCATTGCGTCGTGTAAACGATGCGGCGATCTCTTTCTTTACGGCAAAGGCACAAAGCGAAGATCAACGGCAACCTATTGTCGCGACCTATGTCGCGTCGGTGCGTATCGGAGCAAGCTCAATCAGAAGGGGGACTGAACATGTCTGTTCGCAGGCGGGTTTGGACGACGCAGGAGGGCGAGCGCAAGGAAGCGTGGATCGTCGATTATTCCGTCAACGGCTCACGCCACATCGAGACCTTCGAGCGCAAGAAAGATGCTGACGCACGCGAGGCAGAAGTCACGGTCGATATTGGGAAGGGCATCCACATCGCGCCAAGCAGGACGCCTACCGTGCGGGAAGCTGGCGAGATGTGGCTTGGCTCCTGCGTCGGCTTAGAGCGAGCCACCGTCGAAACCTACCGCAAAATCCTGCAACTGCACATCGAGCCTTACCTTGGGCACTACCGGCTCGCACACCTGACGCCCCCGGTAATCCGGCAGTTCGAGGATGATCTTCTCGCGGGCAAGATTGCACCCGTGCCTTCCAAAGATGAGCCGGGAGACCGTTTCAAGCAGAAGCGTTTCGCCTGCAATGGTCAAAAAGGTGCGGACCACTCTCGGCACCATGCTAGCCGACATGCAGGAGCGCGGCCTTGTCGCCGTGAACGCGGTGCATAGCCTCAAAAAAGGTCGCAAGCGCGGGAAGGAGCAACAGGCCGAACGGCGCAAGCGTGGCAAGCTCAAGGTTGGCGTGGATATTCCGACGCGCGAGGAGATCAGAGAAATCATCGCGCATCTGTCGGGTTACTGGCGACCATGTTGCTGACGGCGATCTTCACCGGCTTGCGCGCTTCCGAACTGCGCGGTCTGCGATGGAAAAACGTTGACCTGAAGAGCGCGAAGCTCCATGTGCGCGAACGTGCCGACAGATACCTGAAAATGGGTGAGCCGAAATCCGCGTCCGGCGAGCGTACGATCCCGCTGCCTCCGGTAGTCGTGAACGTGTTACGCGAACATAAACTCAAGGTCGGCGGCGAGTTCGTGTTTCCAACCGGCGGGGGCAATGTCCAGCACCACCCAACCATCCTGCATCGCGGCTTCGAGCCTGCGCAGATTGCTGCGAAAGTCGTGGACGATAGGGGCAGGCCGAAATATGCCCTTCACGCGTTACGCCACTTCTATGCGTCGTGGTGCATCGACCGCCGGAAGGATGGCGGTCTCGAATTGCCGTTGAAGGTTGTACAGGAACGAATGGGCCATTCATCCATCACGATGACTGCCGATGTGTATGGCCATCTTTTCCCGAGCGGTGACGACGGCAGCGAGCTTGTGGAGGCAGAAAAGTTCTTTACGGTCTGAGCGAGACACAGATGCAACATGCGGCCAAAAAACTCAATTAAAACAAGGGCAGTGAGCTTCTTAGGAAGCCGATGGCAGAACGAAATCTTCTGATTTTGGGCGTTGACGGCGGCGGGACGCAATCCCGGGCGCGCTTATGCGCCTATTCCGGGAGGTTACTTGCCGAGGCCGTAAGCGGCCCGGCCAATCTGCGTCTGGGAACTGAGGCCAGTTTTTCATCGGTTCTCGATGCCGCACGCCAGTGTCTTACGGATGCCGGCATGGCGCAGCAGAACCTTTCGCGCATTGTCGCCTGTCTGGCGCTAGCCGGTGCGAGCGAGCCGGGGCATTTGGATGCCGCCAAACTCCACCCGCACCCCTTTCGTGCCGCCATTATCACCACCGACGCGCACGCCGCGTGCCTTGGAGCCCATGACGGCAAGGATGGCGGCGTGATCATTGCCGGGACCGGCGCGGTGGGGTGGGCGCTGATGAAGGGAAAAGCCTATCGCATCGGCGGCTGGGGCCTGCCGATCTCCGATGAAGGCAGTGGCGCATGGATCGGGAGCGAGGCGTTGCGTCGTGTATTGTGGGCCCATGACGGCCGGATCGCCTGGACATCCCTGCTGCGCAGGCTGTTTGCGGATTTTTCCGACGATCCCCACGCGATCGTTGGCTGGACGGCTACCGCATCGCCGCGCGAGTTTGGCGCTTTCGCGCCGTGCGTCGCCGACTACGCCCTCAACGACGATCCGGTGGCCATTGAATTGATGCGAACCGCCGCGGCCCACATCGATGGCCTTGCGGCAAGGCTGATTGCGCTTGGTGTTCCACGATTGGCTTTGGTTGGTGGATGTGCCGCGGCACTGCAGCCTTGGCTTGCGCCGCAAACGACGTCGCGGCTCATCGCGCCGGCCGGAGACGCCGTCCAAGGTGCACTGACCTTGGCGCGCGCAGCGGCGCAATCGCTGCAAGATGTTGCGTGATCTTTGCCGGGATGAAAATGCGCATGAAACTTGCCGCCGGGATGGAAAGCGACTTACAGGAGGCCGCGGCGGCGGTCGAGCGGCAAACCAATGTTCTGGCCGCGCCAACAACGGCGCTGATCCGCGAGCTCAGTCGTCATCCGCCGCACGTGGTGGTGACCTGCGCGCGCGGCAGTTCGGCGCATGCTGCGACCTTTGCCAAGCACCTGATCGAACTTCGGCTTGGGATACCCGTCGCTGCGGCGGCGCCCAATATCGCGACCGTGTATCGCCGGGCATTGAGTCTCAAGGGTCAATTGTTTCTGGCGATCTCGCAATCCGGCCGCAGCGACGATTTGATCGAAACCGCGGCGATGGCACGAGCGGCGGGTGCGATCACGGCAGCCATCGTCAATGACGCAAAGAGCCCGCTGGCGGAGGTCTCACAAATCGTTCTGCCGCTTGGCGCAGAAACGGAACGAAGCGTCGCCGCCACCAAGAGCTTCATTGCGTCACTCGCGGCGCTCTTGCAGCTTGCGGCGCTCTGGACCGATGACCCGGCAATGCGCGCGGCCCATGCGCGGTTGCCAGATCGTCTGGCGCAAGCAGGACGACGCGATTGGGCCACAGCGCTTGCCGCGCTTACCGGCGCGGACAGCCTCATCACAATTGGACGCGGCCCCACGCTTGCGATCGCCCGCGAGGCTGCTTTGAAACTAAAAGAAACGTGCGAGCTCCACGCCGAGGCATTCAGCGCCGCTGAGTTCCGTCATGGGCCGATTGCGCTTATTTCCACAGCTTTGCCAATCCTTGCTTTCAATCCATCGGATGATGCGGCGGCCAGCTTGACGGCTCTGGTTGCCGATCTGCGCCGCAAGGGCGCCCGCGTGCTCGTCGCCGAGCCCGGAAATCCGCAAGACGATCGCCTGCCGGTCTTGCCGCCCGATCATCCCGACGCCGATGCAATCTGCATGATCCAAAGCTTTTACGGCTTGTTGGTTCAACTCGCGGCGCGGCGCGGTACTGATGCGGATCGGCCGCGGCATTTGCAAAAAGTAACGCGCACCCGATGATTGCCGAAACCAGCCGCCGGCCGCACGCGATCGCCGCGAGCTGCGTCTTTGACGGCGCAGTTGCGCATCGCAATGCCGCGGTCATAATCTCCGGCGAACGGATTGAGAGGCTTGCGCAGCGCGCCGGACTTCCCGCCGATCTACCGGTGCAGGAACTGCCGGACGGCGTGTGGCTAGCGCCGGGCTTTGTCGATCTTCAGGTCAATGGCGGCGGTGACGTTCTGTTCAATGATGCACCGACGCCGCAGACGATACGCCAGATCGCAGCGGCGCATCGCCGGTTCGGCACCACGGCCCTGCTTCCGACCTTGATCAGCGACAGCCCGGCAAAGATGAAGACCGCCGTCGCGGCCGTTGATGAGATCAGCGCCGTCGAGCCCGGCATTATCGGCATTCACTTCGAAGGTCCGTTCCTCTCGCCGGAAAAGACCGGTGTGCACGCGCCGCGGCAGATTCGGCAGCCGACCGCAAATGATCTCGATCTCATTACCGCACCTCGCCGCGGCGTGACCCTTGTCACTTTGGCGCCTGAACAGGTGTCGCCTGACTTTATCGAAAAGCTGACAAAGGCGGGGGTGCGCGTCGCGCTCGGCCATTCCATGGCAACCTATGAACGGACACGCCAAGCCATCGCTGCCGGCCTGACCGGCTTCACGCATCTGTTTAACGCCATGCGTGGGCTCGACTCGCGCGAGCCAGGGCCGATTGCTGCGGCGCTGGAGTGCGCCGATGTGTGGTACGGCCTTATCGTCGATGGCGTTCATGTTGCGCCGGCGATGCTGCGGCTTGCATTGCGGGGGCGTGGTCGACCAATTTTGGTGACGGATGCGATGCCACCGGTCGGCGGCACACGCGCGACATTTACCCTCAACGGCGACACAATTTCCGTACGGGATGGACGTTGCACGCGGCAAGACGGACGGCTCGCGGGAAGCTGCCTCGACATGGCCAGCGCAGTGCGCAATTGCGTGCACCTGCTGGACGTATCGCTGACGGACGCGCTTCGTTTTGCCTCGACCCATCCAGCCGAATTCCTTGGGCTCGACACCAAGCTTGGTAAAATCGCGCCGGGATTGCGCGCCGACCTAGTGGCGATCGATTGCAAAACTATCGAGGTGCATCACACCTGGATTGCCGGCGAGCGCGAATGACCGCGCGCCCGTGGCGCGGCGCTCACGCGAGCATATCGCGTGTAAGAGGTATCACCTCGCGGCCATAAAGTTCGATACAACGCATGATTTTTTCATGTGAAAGCATTCCGGCGCTGTATTTCATGTGAAAACGCGAAATGCCGAGCGCTTTGACCGTCGCGGCGATCCGGCGCGCGACGGTTTCCGGAGCGCCGACATAGAGCGAGCCACGTTCGATTTCGGCCTCGAATTGCTCGGGCGTGAACGGCGGCCAGCCGCGCTCGGCGCCGATCCTGTCGCGCATCTTTTTGTAATCCGGCCAGAGCTCCTCGCGCGCCTTGCCATCGGTCTCGGCGACGTAGCCATGCGAATGCACGCCGATCTCGCGCGCCGGCCGGCCGAACTGGGTAAAGGCGCGATGATAGAGATCGACAAAGGGCCGAAAGCGATTAGGGTCGCCGCCGATAATGGCAAGCATAAGCGGCAAATCGTAATGCGCCGCGCGAACGACGGATTCCGGACTTTGCCGCCGACGCCGATCCAGGTCTTGAGCGTTCCGGTTTCGATCGGTGGAAATACGCGCTGTTTGGTGAGGGGAGGGCGCGTCTGTCCTTGCCATGTCACCGGCTCGTTTCAGAGTGCCGCAAACAGATCGAGTTTGTCGTCGAACAGCGTTTCGTAATTCGATAAATCGTAACCGAACAACGGAAATGACTCCGTGAACGAACCGCGGCCGAGGATCACCTCGGCGCGCCCGCCGGATATTGCATTGACGGTTGAGAACCGCTGAAAGACCCGAATGGGGTCATCTGACGAAAGCACAGTAACGGACGAAGCAAGGTGAATGCGCGTCGTGCGCGAGGCGATCGCACCGAGCAGCACCTCAGGGGACGAAATGGCAAAATCCGGTCGGTGATGCTCGCCGAGGCCGATACAGTGCACGCCGACCTCGTCGGCAAGCACGGATTCTTCAATCACGTTCCGGATCACCTGAGCATGGCTCAGCGCTTGGCCGTCGGCGCCAGCTTGAATGTCGCCGAAGGTATCAAGACCAAGTTCAATTGGTTGCGCCATCAGTTCGTCCCATCAATTTCGCTATGACTACCCGGCCCAGAAATATTTGTCATGGCAGCAGACCGCGACTCGCCGGGTCACTGCTTCGCCACCTCTTGCATTTAATTGCTGCTACCGCGCAAACGATCGGGACTGCAAATTGTGGAAAAATCGGCTATTCATCGCGTTGAACGGCAGGGATGCCGTGAATGGGTTCCCGTAAGCGCAGGATTTCGGAGATCGTTATGCTCAGCGCGGCACAGAATGATCGCATCACCCGCGTTGGTCCCGATAAGCCCGCCGGACAGATATTGCGGCACTATTGGCAACCGGCGGCTTTGGTCGACGAGCTGAGTGGCAACAGACCGCTAAAGGCGGTGAAGCTTCTAGGGGAAGAGCTCGTGATCTTCCGCGATGAGGAGGGACGTTACGGGCTCCTCGGCCGATCCTGTCCGCATCGCGGCACCGACCTTGCCTATGGACGGCTCGAAGATGGCGGCCTGCGCTGCGCCTTCCATGGTTGGCTATTCGACATCAAGGGCCAATGCCTGCAAACACCGGCCGAACCTGAGGACAGCAACTTGTGTCGCAATATCCGACACAAGGCCTATGCGGTGATCGAGCGTAGCGGAATCTTGTTTGCCTATTTGGGATCTGGTGCGCCGCCGGAATTTCTGCGCTTCGATTGCTTCATTGCTCCGAATTCGCACACCTTTGCGTTCAAGGGAAAGATCGACTGTAACTGGCTTCAATCGCTTGAAGTCGGGATTGACCCGGCACACACATCTTTTTTGCATCGTTTTTTTCAGGATGAGGATCCACAACAAGGTTATGGCAAACTATTTCGCGATACGTCGATCGACTCCGTCATGCCGATGACAAAAATCATGCGCGAGTTTCCCAGACCGCGAATCGACGTCGAACCGACCGATTTCGGATTCCGTATAGTGACGTTGCGGCAGATCGATGCGCAAAACACTCATGTACGCGTGACGAATTTGGTTTTTCCAAATGCCTTCGTGATTCCGATGAGCCGCGAAATGACCATCACGCAGTGGCATGTGCCGATCGACGACACCACGCATTACTGGTACGCCATCTTCACCAGCTTCGGCGCTCCCGTCGACAAGGACGAGATGCGGCGCCAGCGCCTGCAGCTCTACGAATTGCCGGACTACGTTCCGCGTCAGAACAAGAGCAACAATTACGGTTTCGATCCGCACGAGCAAGCGCACGAGACATATACCGGGATGGGCGCCGACATCAACGTTCACGATCAGTGGGCTTGTGAGTCCATGGGAGCGATCGCCGACCGAACCCAGGAGCACCTCGGACAATCGGACAAGGCGATCGTCGCCTATCGGCGCCTGTTACGATCCGCGATCGATGCGACGGAAAAGGGCGGTTCCCTGCCGATCGTTTTCGATGCAATCGCTGCAAAGGCGATGACTGGGCCGCCGGCCATCGATGGTATCGGTCCGACGAACGACTGGCGCGGCTACTGGCAGCGAACCGATGCCAATAAGCGCAGCGCCGCCAGCTGGGCCGATTTGCTCTAAGCACGGCGAGGCAGGAAGCCGCCAGCACATCGGGCAGCAGCATGTCATCGCACAAACGCCGGTCACTGGCTCGAAGCTTTGTCGATCGACACGGCCTATGGAGCGAAGCGCAGGCGCGCGCTGCTGCCGCCGTGGACAAAGCAATTGCGCAAAAGAAGCTCGAGCTCGTGCGTTTTTCGTTTCCAGATCAGCACGGCATCTTGCGCGGCAAAACGCTTGTTGCTGGGGAAGCATCGCAGGCGCTCCGCAACGGCGTCACCATGACCAGCACCTTGCTGGCCAAGGACACCGCTCATCGCACCGTTTTTCCAGTTTTCGAGCCGGGCGCTGGAATAGGCGTGCCGGAAATGGGCGGAGCCGGTAACTTCATCATGGTGGCCGATCCGCAAACATTTCGCACGCTGCCCTGGGCCGACAATACGGGTTGGGTTTTATGTGACTGTTACTTTGCCAATGGCAGGAAAGTCCCGATTGCAACGCGACAGCTTTATTGCGATGCGCTCGCCAGGCTCCGGAAGGCCGGTTTTGACTACGCCGCCGGCATCGAAATCGAGTTTCACCTGTTCAAGATCGAAGATGCGAGGCTTGGCGCCGACACGCTGAGCTGGCCGGCCGAACCGCCGCTCGTGAGCCACACGACACATGGCTATCAATATCTGACGGAAGGTCGCTACGATCTGGTCGCGCCGATCCTCGACATCTTGCGGAAGAACGTCATCGCGCTTGGCCTGCCGCTGCAATCGCTCGAAGTCGAATTCGGGCCGAGCCAATATGAACTCACCCTCGCTGCCGAAACCGGCGTGGCCGCGGGCGACACCATGGTGCTGCTGCGCAGCGCGCTCAAACAGGTGGCGCGGCGACATGGCTATCTGGTCAGCTTGATGTGTCGCCCGGGTCTGCCCAATACGCTCGCCAGCGGATGGCACCTGCACCAGTCGCTGCTTGATACGAAATCGAGGGGAAACGCTTTTATATCGCAGAATGACAAAGACGCACTGTCGCCGCTGGGGCGCAAGTTTTTGGCGGGGCTATTGGCCAATGCCGGTGCATCGATCGCGTTCACGGCGCCGACCATCAATGGCTACAAGCGCTATCAGGGCGTCAACACGATGGCTCCCATCCAAGCGGGTTGGGCCAAAGATAACCGCGGAGTCATGATCCGCGTCATAGGTGAGGCCGGCGATCCCGGTACCCATCTCGAGAATCGCAGCGGCGAACCGCTGGCCAACCCGTATCTCTACATGGCGTCGCAGATCTATGCGGGTTTCGACGGAATAAATCGCACCCTCGATCCCGGGCCGCCGACCGACACGCCGTATCAAAAGCGCTCCGGGCTGGCGCTGCCCGCTACGCTCGAAGAGGCGCTTGCGGCATTACGCGCGAGTGCTTGTTTCCGCGCCGGATTTGGCGAAGACTTTGTGGACTATTATGCTCGCTTAAAGGAAGCTGAGATCGCGCGGTGCTACCAGGAAACGACCAATAACCCAGAACAAGCCGACGTCAGCGCATGGGAGCACCGTGAGTACTTTGATATGCTCTGACGCACGGCCGTTGCGCACCAAAGGAAGGGAATAACAATGAAAAGAGTATGGATTGCGGCGGGGGCCGCACTGGCGCTGGCCTCGGGACCAGCATCGGCGCAGGGCAAAACTATTAAGATAGGTCTTATCTCGACTTTCACCGGTCCACCCGCCGCGATCGGCAACGACATGAAGAACTCATTCGAACTCGGGCTCGATCATCATGGCCGCAAGCTCGGTGGCTTGCCGGTTGAAGTAATCTACGCTGACGACCAAACTAAGCCAGAAGTCGGAGTTCAGAAGACCCAAGAGCTTATCGAGTCCAATCACGTCGATTTCGTTGTTGGCTATATCTGGTCGAACGTGTTGCTCGCGTCGCTCAAGCCGTTGAAAGATTCCCAGACGATGACGGTCGTGACCAATGCCGGCCCATCGCAGTTCGCCGGCGAATTGTGTTCGCCCTATGCGTTTTCAACCTCATGGCAAAATGATCAGACACCGGCCGCGGTCGGCATGTATATGAATCAGAAGGGCGTAAAGTCCGCTTTTCTGATCGGCCCGAACTACGCCGCCGGGAAAGACATGCTTGCGGGCGTGCAACAGACCTTCAAGGGTCAAATCATCGGGCAGGAGCTTACGCGCTGGCCCGATCAGCTTGATTTCTCGGCAGAACTCCCAAAAGCGCGCGCCGCAAAGCCGGATGCGATCTTTGCGTTTTATCCGGGCGGCGCCGGCGTCCAGTTCGTCACGCAATATGTCCAGGCGGGGATGAGGGGGCAAATTCCGCTGTACACCGCCTTTACCGTCGACGATCTGTCGTTGCCGCGATTGAAGGATCTCGCCGTCGGCATTCCCGGTGCCCAGCAATGGGTCAACGACCTTCCCAATCCTACCAATCAGAAATACGTCGCGGACTATAAAGCGAAATACAACGCGTTCCCATCATTCTATGGCGCGCAGACCTACGATGCCGTGGGCCTGATCGATTCGGCGGTTACGGCTGTCAAAGGCGATCTCAGCAATAAGGAAGGCATGCGCAAGGAAATGGAGAAAGCGAACTTCAAATCGGTTCGCGGCAATTTCAAGTTCGGTAACAACCACATCCCGATCCAAGACTTTTATCTACAAGACGCCGCGAAGAATCCTGATGGCAGCTATTCGCTTCACACCGTCGCGACTATCGTCAAGGATGATCAAGATCGCTTTCACGATCGTTGTCCGATGAAGTGAGCGCACCCTTTTCGGCTGTCGCGGTCGGCTCGGTTAGCGTAATGGCAGGCTTGACATCGCTGCAGTGTGAGACAGCGGCATGTCGAAGCCGGCCAATCCGCGTCCGGCGCGATTGGATAAGCGTAGCCGGCGTGCCCGCGCGGAGCGCGGGGGCATAGACAAATGGCGTAACGCAACTGTCAAACCATGCTCTATTTCTTCGAGCAGTTTCTCAACGGCATCCAACTCGGGATGCTTCTGTTCTTGCTGGCGGCGGGCCTGACACTGATCTTCGGCATCATGGATCTCGTCAATCTGGCGCACGGTTCGTTCTACATGCTTGGCGCCTACTTCGCCGCCACTTTTGCGGATTGGACTGATAGCTTTCTCCTCGGCGCGCTGCTTGCGCTTGCCGCCACCGCCGTGACCGGGATGCTGCTCGAAGTGATCGCGGTGCGCCGGCTATACGGCCGCAGTCATCTTGATCACGTGCTCGGTACGTTCGGCTTGCTGTTGTTCTTTAACGAGCTGGTGCGATTGATCTGGGGACCGGCCGGCATGACGCTGTCGTTGCCGAGCGAGATGCTCAACGCGGTCGAAGTGCTGCCGAGCCTGTATTACCCACTTTACCGTCTCGTGATTATCGGGGTCACACTCACTGTGGCCGTGCTCATGTACTTTCTGATCATGCGCACGCGTCTCGGCATGCTTATCCGCGCTGGCGCCTCCAATCGCGAAATGGTCGGCGCGCTTGGCATCAATATCAAGCTCCTTTACACGATGGTTTTTGGACTAGGCGCGGCGCTCGCTGGTTTCGCAGGCTTAATGCAAGCGCCGATCCTTACGGTCCAGATCGGAATGGGCGAAAACATCCTGATCGCCGCGTTTGTCGTGGTTACCATTGGCGGCATCGGTTCGATCCGCGGCGCCTTCGTCGCTTCCTTGCTTGTCGGTTTAGCCGACACTATCGGGCGTACATTGGTACCAGATCTGCTGCGCACGTTTTTGAGCGAGAGCGCGTCCTCAAGCCTCGGCCGGGCGCTGTCTTCGATGATGATCTATTTGGTGATGGCGCTTGTGCTGATCGCGCGCCCTGAAGGTCTCTTTCCGGCAGCAGGTAAATGAGCCCCCAGCCATGCCGCCTATAAAGACAGGCTGGTCGATCGGAAACGTCACTCCGCGCATCGGCTTGAATATCGCCGTGATTGCAACGCTCGCGGTCGTTCCGGCCTTTGCCGCGCTGACGGGCAACACCTTTGCGGTGACCCTGTTCACACGCGTCGTCATTCTGGCAATCGCCGCCCTGAGCCTCAACCTGATTATGGGGTTTGGCGGCATGGTGAGCTTCGGCCACGCCGCCTATTTGGGAATCGGCGGTTATGCGGTCGGGATTCTGGCCAAGGAAGGCATCGGTTCCGGCTTCGTTCAGTGGCCGATCGCGATTGGGGCTGCCGCGCTCTACGCCCTTGTCGTCGGCGCGCTCAGTCTGCGCACGCGCGGCGTCTATTTCATAATGATCACGTTGGCATTCGCGCAGATGATCTATTACGTCGCCATCGGACTCGACCGCTACGGCGGCGACGATGGCCTTACCATCTATCATCGTAGCGGGTTCGACGGCCTGATCGACCTCAGTAACCGCACGACATTCTACTATCTCTGTTTCGGACTGCTGCTTGTCGGTACTTATCTGGTCTGGCGCATTGTCAATTCGCGATTTGGCCTGGTCATTCAGGGCGCCCGATCCAATGAACGGCGCATGCGCGCCATCGGCTTTCCGACGTTTCGATACCAACTCGTCTGTTTCGTGATCGCGGGAGCAATATGTGGGCTCGCCGGCGCACTGCTCGCCAATCACACCAACTTTATCAGTCCGGCGATGATGCATTGGACCCGCTCGGGCGATCTCATCGTCATGGTGGTATTGGGCGGCATGCAGGCGAGTCTCGGCCCGCTAATCGGTGCGCTTACATTTTTGTTGCTGGAGGAAGGACTCTCACGCGTTACCGAATATTCTAACCTGATCCTCGGTCCGTTCCTCCTTCTGGTAGCGATCTCGTGGCAAGGCGGCATCGATGGCCTGATTGCAGGGGTGCGTCGTGGCTGAGGCCTTGCTTGAAATCGAGGGCCTGACCAAGCGGTTCGGCGGTGTGGTCGCAGCCGACGAGATTTCACTTATGCTTCCGGCGGGCGAGCTGCATGCGATTATCGGTCCGAACGGTGCCGGCAAATCGACTCTGATTGGTCAATTAAGCGGAGAGGTGACGCCGGATAGCGGACGCATCCGTTTCGACGGTCAGGACATCACGAACCTTCCGGTCTATCGGCGCAGCCAACTGGGTCTGGCGCGCTCCTTTCAGGTTACAACATTGTTTCCGGACTTCACCGCGCTCGATAATGTTGCCCTTTCGGTGCAAGCGCATAGCGGTCACTCGTTCCACTTCTGGAGCAAAGCGCGGACCGAAATCGCATTGAGCGAACCGGCGCGAGCGGCGCTTGTCAGGGTAGGTCTTGCCGAGCGCGCGGCTACTCTGGTGGCTGACCTCAGCCATGGCGAGCGGCGTCAGCTGGAAATCGCCATGGCGCTTGCCGGTAGACCGCGAATGCTGTTGCTCGACGAGCCGATGGCCGGGATGGGGCCCGAAGAATCGATCCGACTCGTGGCCCTGCTTCGGGCATTGAAGGGCGCCATCACCGTAATGCTGATCGAGCACGACATCGACGCCGTGTTTGCCTTGGCGGACCGTATCAGCGTCCTGGTCTACGGTCGCATTATCGCGACCGGCGATCCGGCAGCCATTCGTTCCGATCCCGCGGTACGCGAAGCTTATCTCGGCGAAGGCGCAGCCGATGGTTGACAACTCGCCTTCCCTTCTCGAATTGCGCGACGTGGAGACGCGTTACGGATTGAGCCGCGTGTTGTTCGGCATTTCGCTCACGATCGCGCGCGGGGAGGTGGTTTCGCTGCTCGGCCGCAACGGCATGGGCAAGACCACGACCGTGCGTTCGATCATGGGCTTAACGCCGCCGGCGGCGGGGTCCATCCGCCTCGACGGCGACGAGATCCGCGGTCTTCCCGCCTATCGCATCGCCAAGCGCGGTATTGGGCTCGTTCCCGAAGGGCGCCAGGTGTTCCCAAATCTTACCGCGCGGGAGAACTTGATTGCGACCGCGGCGAATTACGGTGGCGCCAGCGAACCGTGGACACTCCAAAAGGTACTGGCGCTGTTTCCGCGGCTTGCCGAGCGCGCCGGCAGCATGGCCAATTTGCTCTCCGGAGGCGAACAGCAAATGCTCGCCATCGGCCGTTCGCTCATGACCAATCCGCGTCTCTTGATCCTGGACGAAGCAACAGAAGGCCTGGCACCCCTGGTGCGTGAAGAAATCTGGCGTTCGCTGGAGCGCTTGCGCGCCAGCGGCCAATCGATCCTGGTCATCGACAAGAATGTGAAGGCGCTGACCCGCATTGCCGATCGCCATTACATTATCGAGCGGGGGCGTGTGGTGTGGGTCGGCAATTCGCGGGAATTGGCGCAGGCATCCGCCATTCAGCATCGATATTTGGGAATCTGACGACCCGCGGTCTCAGGCATTCTCACAGTGCGCTCCTGACGGGAGTCGCTACCGAGATCGCGCCGTCACGAGATCGAGCATAGGCAGACGACGCGCGCAAAGCGCCCTGCCAATTGCTGCGAGGCGGCGCTTGAGCCTAGCTCGGCAGCGCGTTGATACCAGTGGCGCGCCTTGGCAAGATCCGGCGTCGCGCCAATCGCACCAAGGCGGTGGAGCACAACCGGGTCAAATGTCGTTCCGAGTGTGAGGGCGCCTTCGGCGCTGTCTGCCTCGGCGGCACGGCGAAGGAGCAAGCGCGCGGCGGCGAGATCGCCATCGGCCAGTAAATCCTTGCCCCGTTTGATGAGGATGGCGATCTCTTCGCTGTCAAGTCGCAATGGACGGCGATCATTGGCGCGCTGGGACGTTGCAGGCGCCAACGTCATGGCCTCGGCACTAGTCGGCGCGGCGACCGCTACCGACGTGATCGCAGCTGCATCAGTAGTCGCGACCGCAACCGGCCGTGAATTGCCGACTGGGGTGAGCGCGTCCGCCGTCTGCGACAGGGTCGGTCGCAATTGCGATGGTTGCACGTCCACAGCGTTGGAATGATTGCTCGCAATTGCCGGAATGGACGTGGTGATCTCGGCGCCTCTCTTCACACCGGAATAGGATGCGAGACTCCAAGCGACAAGGACGGCCAAAGCAGCAACACTACAGAAC
>JBKPIZ010000377.1:0-7511 GCA_046730495.1 Pseudomonadota bacterium | reverse complement strand
GCTGAGATGCGTGAAGACGCGATTGTCGCGTTCCTTCTGTTCTGCCTTGAGATCTATCAGGCAGAGCAACAACGCAAACGAAAGCTGCACTAACGACGTTTCGGGCGTTATTCCGGGGCCGCGCAGGCAAAGCTTGCCAGCGGGCTGGAATACATTCGGCCCGCCAGCAGCCCATCTGCGACGTTTTAAGATCCGGAAAACGAAGAGTTCACATCTTCTGCGATAACTCCGCCGCCGTTGGCAGCCTGCCGGCTGGCGTCAACTTGTCGACAAGCCCAGGCAGGACCTGCGAGAGTTGTTTGGTGATGTCCTCCTCGGACATGCCCGACTTCTGAGCCAGCATCTTGATGATGCTGGGACCAAGCGCCGAACCGAGCTGACCGGGTGACACCGGCTGATTTTGTCCGGAACCGACCCAGGAATTGACTGCGTTGCCAAGCCCGCCCTGCTGCAGTTTGTTCAACAGCCCGCCCAGGCCGCCAAGCACTCCGCCGGCGCCCTCGTCCGATGTCGGTTGCGTCGGTACGCTCGCGGTCTGTCCTGTATCGCTGCCGCGGAACAGAACACCCGAGGCAAGCAAAGCACCGAGCGCGAGCATCAACGGTTTGCCGATGTTGCCACCCGGAGCGGCTGAACGAATCATGTCATCGAATCCGGACATTGCTTTTCTCCATTGCTGATGCCCCTCACGCTCGGCTACGACTTCCTGCTACTGCGTTGTAGATCAAGAGCACCACGATCGCCCCGACAATTGCGACGATCATGCTGTAAAGGTTGAGGCCGGTAACGCCGCTTGCACCGAAAAAAGTGAACAGAAATCCACCCACCAAGGCGCCGACGATTCCAAGCGCCATGTTGAGCCAAAAACCCTGGCCTTGCTTGTCGACGATCTTGCTTCCGATAAACCCGGCGATCAGGCCGAGTATGATCCAGCTGATGATGCCCATTTCGTCCTCCTACAAACTCGTCCTTCCGCACAAAGCGTAATTTTTGGCTTCAGAGTTGCGGCGAGCCAAAGGTGTCGCAGCTCGCGACCGAGCCGCTGTTGAGGCCTGTCATGAACCAGTGTTTACGTTGCTCTGCGCTGCCGTGTGTGAATGAGTCGGGCACCACATAGCCCTGCATTTCTTTCTGCAAACGATCGTCACCGATTGCCGACGCTGTTTGCAACGCCTGCTCAACGTCGCCAGGATCAAGGAAGTTTCGTTTCTGCTGCGCGCGATTGGCCCATACGCCGGCGAGGCAATCCGCCTGCAGTTCGACTCGCACTTGCATCTGGTTCGCCTCGGTCTGGCTTCCCGCCGCCTGTTGCGCCTCGGTGACGCGGGGCAGAATCCCGAGTTCGTTCTGAACGTGATGACCGATTTCGTGGGCGATCACGTAAGCCTGCGAGAACTGGCAGGCCTTGCTGCTCGAACAGGCGCCAAACTTGTGCTGCAGATCGTCAAAGAACGCCGTGTCGAGATAAACGCGCTGGTCGCGCGGACAATAGAATGGACCCATCGCCGACCGGGCGAAGGCGCAAGGCGTCGGCTCCGACCCGGAAAACAGACGCAATTTCGGCGGGTGGTAAGTTTTCCCGGCCGCGGCAAAGATTTCCGTCCAGCGGTCTTCGGTGTCGCCAAGAATCGCGGCCACAAACTGTCCGGTCGGGTCGTTCGGCGTGCCGGCGGTTACCGGCGGCGCCGGACTGGACTGTTCGGTAGACCCGCCGCCGAGAATCTGCTGCGCACCGTTGATCAGCACTGTTGGGTCAATGCCCAGATACCACCCGACGAGAGTACAAACGACGACTACGCCTATGCCGACGCCTGCACCGCCTGGCATGCCGCGCGATGCGCTCGCTTCGCGGTCATCTTCGACATTACTGCTGCGGCGGAAATCATCAGTCCGCATGGTTCATACTCGCGACCTGTCGGGTGAAAAATTAAACCTTGAGGGAGTCCGGAACCTTTCCTCCGTTTTCCGCAAGTTTGATCATCACCTGCTTGTGCAACCAGACATTCAACGACGCAGAATCGTTTGGGTTGCCGGTATAGTGCAGTTCCTTTGCAAGCTCCTTGCGCGCCGAGAGACTGCTGTCGAGCTTGAGAAGCTTCATGAGATCGACAATCGACCTGCGCCAGTCGAGCTTTTCCTTGTTTTGCGCGGCGAGTTTCGTCAGCACGGCTTCGACATCGACGGCCGATTGCGGGGCAGCCGGCGCACCACTTGTTCCACTTGGCCTCGACGATGTCGGTCCCGTCGAAGCGGGGCCTGACCCAGGCGACGACGGCGACGGCTTGGCTCCGGCATGGCCAAAAATGGTGGAGATAATGTTTCCAAGGACCGACATGTAATCTCTGAATTATCTCATCGATCATCGCTGGCGTTTTTCATCCAATAGCGAAAATTGACTTCTGTCTCTTTGATCGAAATCAAATTCTCAGTCGCAATAGAGCGTGCATCTATTTCATCGGTAACGGCTTCTTCGAATTGTGACAGAGCAGGAGGTCAGCGTGCTGACCGAGCAAGCCCATGCAGTTGTTGATCAATTTGCGAAGGTGCTGGAACTCGCCGGCGTCACCATCATCCTTGGAGGGATTGTGCTGGCGACGGCGACGTTCCTCCGCGCGGGTGGGCGCACGAGAGACTGGCGATCCGCCTATCCTGGTTACCGCTCCGACATAGGGCGCGCTCGGACTTGAATTGCTGGTCGGCGCGGACATTATCTCAACCATCACCGCGCCACTGACCTTTGAAAGCGTTGGGTTGCTCGCGGCAATCGTCGCCATCCGCACTTTCCTGAGTTTCTCGCTGGAAACGGAAATTGAGGGCTGCTGGCCCTGGCAGCGGATTGCCAAAGATGGGGCTGCGCGTAGTCTTATCGAATCTGACCGATAAGCCCGGTAGAGATCACACTTAGTGCGCGGCGTCCCAATTGTCGGCGGCATGCGCTTCGACATGCAGCGGGACTGACAGCGACACCGCCGGGTGCGGCGCGTCGATCATCACCTTAGTGACGACCGGCAGGGTTTTTTCGACTTCGTTGTCCGGCACTTCGAAGACAAGTTCGTCGTGGACCTGCAGCAGCATCTGCGCCGATAGCTTTTTTGCGGCAAGCGCGTCGTCCATGCGGATCATGGCGCGGCGGATGATGTCGGCGGCACTGCCTTGCAGTGTGGCATTCACCGCGGCGCGCTCGTTGAACGCGCGGATCGAGGCATTGGAC
The DNA here is from genome assembly GCA_046730495.1 of Pseudomonadota bacterium. Classification (GTDB taxonomy): domain Bacteria; phylum Pseudomonadota; class Alphaproteobacteria; order Rhizobiales; family Xanthobacteraceae; genus BOG-931. The sequence continues at coordinate 4,300 of JBKPIZ010000377.1, read as the reverse complement.
GCGCCGATCTCCGGATAATGGCATTTGCGGCCGAACGGCGTGAGCACGTAGCCGTGCTTCTTCGCGAAGGCCTTGGTCGCTTCCATGTAGTCGCGGATGCCGGGGAAGCGCTCGAAATATTTGCGGATATAGGCGCCGGCCTCCTCGCGGCCGATGCCGAGCTGGTTGGCGAGACCAAACGCGGAAATGCCATAGATGATGCCGAAATTGATCGCCTTGGCGCGGCGGCGCACCTCGCCCGGCATGTCTTTGACCGGCACGCCGAACATTTCCGACGCCGTCAGGGCGTGAATATCGAGATCCTCGCGGAACGCCTTGCGCAATTGCTCGATGCCGGCGATCTCGGCAAGAAGCCGCAACTCGATCTGCGAGTAGTCGGCCGAGACGAGCTTCATCCCCGGCGCGGCGATAAAAGCGCGGCGGATCTTGCGGCCGTCCTCGGTGCGGATCGGGATGTTCTGCAAATTCGGCTCCGACGACGACAGCCGCCCGGTGGTCGTCGACGCCAGCGCGTAATTGGTGTGCACGCGATGCGTGGTCGGATTGACGAAGCCGGGCAGCGCGTCGGTATAGGTCGATTTCAATTTCGATACTTGCCGCCAGTCCAGAATCTTCTGCGGCAGCTGATGGCCTTGCTCCGCCAGTTCCTCCAGCATGCGCGCGCCGGTGGCCCATTGCCCGGTTTTGGTCCGCGTGCCGCCCGGCAGGCCGAGCTTGCCGAATAAAATATCGCCGAGCTGCTTGGGACTGCCGACATTGACCGGCTCGCCGGCAAGCTCGTTGATCTCGGTTTGGAGACCGGCAGCTTCCTGAGCGAATTCGCCCGAGAGCCGTGACAGCACGTGGCGGTCAATCGAAATACCGCGCCGCTCCATGCGCGCCAGCACGCGCAACAGCGGCCGCTCCAAAGTTTCATACACATTGAGCACGCGTTCCGCCGGCAGCCGCGCTTTGAGCGCCTGCCACAGGCGGAGCGTGACGTCGGCGTGCTCGGCGGAGAATTCCGTCGCCTTGCCGATGTCGACGCAATCGAAGGTGATCTTGTTCTTCCCAGGTTTGGTAATTTCGGCGACATCGATGATCTGGTGATTGAAATAGCGCCCCGACATAGAATCGAGGCCGTGACCGGCGCGGCCGGCGTCGGCCACATAGGACATCAGCATGATGTCGTCGTAAGCGGCGATCTCGATGCCGCGGAGCGCGAAGATCTGCCAAGCGAATTTAAAGTCATGGCCGATCTTGAGCACGCCGAAATCTTCCAAGAGCGGCTTGATCGCTGAGAGCGCAGCTGTCTCTTCGATCTGATCGGCCACGCGCCCGCCGCCAAATAAGCCGCCGCGGTTGTCGTTGTCGCCGGACCCCTCTTGGCGATGCAAAATCGGAACGTAGCAGGCCTCGTTCGCCGCCAAGGCCAGCGAGAAGCCGCAGAGCTGCGCCTGCATCGGATCAAGAGTGTCGGTCTGCGCGTCGAGCGCGACAAAGCCGATGTCGCGCGCGCGGTCGATCCAGGCGCGCAAACGATCGAGCGAGCACACGGTCTCGTATTTCGAGCGGTCGAATTTCTGGCTTTGCACAGTCGCGAGGCGCGCCGCGGCGAGCGCCTGCGGCGTGAGCGCGCTCGTCTCGTCCCCTCTGGTTCTGCGCGCGTCAGCCGGCTGGGGCGGGCGCCCGAGCGGCAGCTGTGGTGATGTTCCGCCGGCGCCCGCGGGCTTCGCTGCTTGGACGCTCTCCGCAGCCGACGCAGCAAAGGCACCGCCGTTGCCGCCAAGACGCGCTTCCGGAATGATGTCGGCCGCATCGATTCCGGCGAACTCCGCCACCCGGCGCGTGAGCGCATTGAACTCCATCGCTTTCAGAAAAGCGATTAGCCGCTTGTGGTCGGGCTCGTGCACGGCGAGGTCGCCGATCGGCACGTCGAGCTTGACGTGATCGTCGAGCGTGACGAGTTTTTTCGACAGCCGCGCTTTCTCGGCATTGTCGATCAAAGCCTGTCGGCGTTTCTCCTGCTTGATCTCGGGAGCGCGCTTGAGCAGCGTTTCGAGATCGCCATATTCGCGGATGAGCTGCGCCGCGGTCTTCACCCCGATGCCCGGCACGCCCGGCACGTTGTCGGTTGAATCGCCGATCAACGCCTGCACGTCGATGACCTTTTCGGGCGGCACGCCAAACTTCTCGATCACTTCGGCACGGCCGATTTTGCGATCCTTCATGGTGTCGAACATGATCACGCAGTCGTTGACGAGCTGCATCAGATCCTTGTCCGACGCGACAATCGTCGCCGTGGCGCCCGCTTCGCAGGCCTCGCGCACATAGGTCGCGATCAGATCGTCCGCCTCGAAGCCTTTCTGTTCGAGGCACGGCAGATCGAACGCCTTCACGGCTTCGCGAATGAGCGGGAACTGCGGCCGCAGATCGTCCGGCGGGTCCGGCCGATGCGCTTTGTAGTCCGGATACATTTCGGTGCGGAAGGTGCGCTCGGACAGGTCGAACACCACCGCGAGATGGGTCGGCTTGTCCTCCGCCTTCATGTCGCGCAGAAGCTTCCACAACATGTTGCAGAAGCCGAACACGGCATTGAGTTGCAAGCCGTCCGATTTGCGGTTGATCGGCGGCAGCGCGTGATAGGCGCGGAAAATGTAAGACGAGCCGTCGACCAGAAAGAGGTGATCGCCCTTCTTCAAGGGCTTGGCCTGCGCCGGCGGCTTTGCTGGTTTATCCGCCTGCGGCGAAGTTTTTTGTGCTGTCGGCATGATGGCCAGTAATATAAGAATTTGTGGCGATTTGGCACGTGCGGTGGACAATTCCACGTATCATTTTGCTCTTGTCACCCCCGGGCTTGACCCGCCTGCGGGCCGAAGCGGATTACTTCATCGGCAGTGCGTAAACTGAGCCTTCGGCGCGCAAAGGCCCGGGGGTCCATGCGGCGGGCACCGCTCTATGGATTGCCGGCATAGGCGCGCGAAGCGACGCCGTTCTGCGAACGGCTATAGCCCGGCAATGACCAAGGGAAAAATGAATTCCTCGCCCCTTCCCATCGACGCCGCGCTGCCGGAACTGACCGCCGCGCTGCGCGGCAATAATGCTGCGGTGCTGGTGGCGCCGCCCGGCGCCGGCAAAACCACCCGCGTGCCGCTGGTCCTTGCCGACGAACCCTGGGCGCGACAGTCGGCACAATCAAGCCGCATCCTGGTGCTTGAGCCGCGCCGGCTCGCCGCGCGCGCCGCCGCCGCGCGCATGGCGCACAATCTTGGCGAAGCGGTCGGCGAAACCGTGGGCCTGCGCGTGCGCTTTGGCTCGAAAATCTCGCGCCAGAGCCGCATCGAGATCGTCACCGAGGGCATTTTCACGCGCATGATCGTCGACGATCCGATGCTCGTGGGCATCGCCGCGGTGCTGTTCGACGAATTCCACGAGCGTTCGCTCGATGCCGACCTTGGATTTGCTTTGGCACGCGACGCCCAGCAGGGGCTGCGCGAGGATCTGAAAATCCTGGTGATGTCGGCGACCATCGACGGCGCGCGCATCGCCGCGCTCCTTGGCGGCGCGCCGGTGATCGAAAGCCAGGGCCGTATCTTTCCGGTTGAGACCCGCTATGTCGGGCGCGACACGCGGCCGATTGAGCCACAGCTCGCCGATGCGATCGCGCGGGCGATGCGCGCCGAGCGCGGCTCGGTTTTGGCATTTTTGCCCGGCGCCGCCGAAATTCGCCGCGCCCAATCGCTGCTCGAAGGCCGCACCGATGCCGCGACCGATATCGTGCCGCTCTATGGCGCGCTCGGCGGCGACGAGCAGGCGCGCGCCATCGAACCGGCGCGGCCCGGCCGCCGCAAAATCGTGCTGGCGACTTCGATTGCCGAAACCTCGATCACCATCGAAGGCGTGCGCGTCGTCGTCGACAGCGGGCTCGCTCGGGTGCCGCGCTACGAGCCCGACGTCGGGGTGACGCGGCTCGACACCGTGCGGGTGTCGCGCGCGGCGGCGGATCAGCGCCGCGGCCGCGCCGGGCGCACCGAGCCGGGTGTCTGCTACCGGCTGTGGGATGAGCCGCAAACCGCAGCGCTCGAACCGTTCGCGCGTCCGGAAATCCTTGCCGCGGATTTGTCGTCATTCGCGCTCGATCTCGCCGCCTGGGGCGCCGACGCCGAAAAGCTTGTCTTCCTCGATCCGCCGCCGCGCGCCGCGCTGGCCGAAGCAAGAGCGCTGCTCACGACGCTCGGCGCCATCGACGGCGACGGACGCCTCACCGAGGAGGGCCGGCAATTGCGCCGCCTGCCGCTGCCGCCGCGGCTCGCCCGCATGG
>JBKPIZ010000376.1:0-12348 GCA_046730495.1 Pseudomonadota bacterium | reverse complement strand
CATAAAATCCAAGGGTGAGCGATTGGGCTCTGCGGCAGCTGCGCAAAACACCGCATTCTTAAGTAGGGTCTTTTTGTTCGGCGTTCCGCGCTGCCGGCCGCCGCGCCGTTCGCCAGGTTTAGAGCCGCGAGGCATTTTTGCTACTTTGCTATTTTTCCGCGCGCGGCCGAACGAAGGGGAATTTGCCAATCGTTGACCAATTTCGCCGGCCTGTTACGCGCGTTTCGCAAATCCCCGCCGCGCATCTAGCCCATCAATGGTTACTACTTCGTTACTAATTTTTGCTATTTGATCTAAAGAATTGCGGCCGCCGTCTCATGCAACCGCATGGTGCGGGTCTGGAAACGAGGCGCCGCGCGGCCTACTCCGCTGGCTGGGGCAACCTCGCCTTCTCCACGCCATTGGCGAAGATCGCGATCGCGATCGCGGCGATGAGGAAGCCCATGGCAACTAGTGCCGTAACACCGAGCACCAGGCCAAAGCCGCCGCGGCCATAGAGCACCGCAATCATCGATACCGCCGCACCCGAAATCATGAAAGTGATGAAATAGCGCACGGCGTAGACGCGTCCGCGCCACGCATCAGCGGTATAGCGCGCAATGAGCAGATCGTTGACGGTGATCTGGCCGTAGATCGCCGCCATGGTAAAGGCGAGCGCGATGAGCAGCGTCGCTCCGCTGGCATAGGCCGCCCAGACCACGCCGGTGAGTTGCATGATCGCAATCGCTGCAAACAATATGTGCGGCGGGATGCGCTCGACGAGCCGCCCAACCGTGATCTGCGCGACCGCGCCGCATAAGAACACTGCCGTCGTCAGGCCGCCGACCAGCATCAGCGAAATGCCATTGCCGACCCGCTCGTCGACAATCTTCGGCAGCGCCACCGAGATCGTGTTGAACACTAAACCAGCACTGAGCGCGACAATGACAAAGAGCGCAAAAATAATCGCCGCGATCGTTGGCGACAGCAAAACATCGGGCGCGCGCGAGCGGGCCGCGGCATGGCGCTGCTCCGGCGGACTAAGCCAAAAATAAATGATGCCGGTGGCGACGCAGATGAGGCCGGGCACGAGAAAAGCGCCGCGCCATGAGAATGCGGCGGTCAGCGCGGCAGTGATGCCGGCCGCGAGCGCAACGCCCAGATTGCCGCAGACACCGTTGAAGGCCAGCGTGCGGCCGCGTTCTTTCGCGTGCTCGATGATCATGGCGGTGCCGACCGGATGATAGATGGCGGCGAATGTGCCGAGCGAGAACAGCGCAATCGCCAGAACTGTCAGAGATGGCGCGAAAGCCGCCGCGATCAGCGACAACCCGCAGCCGACATAAAACGCCAGCATCAGATTGCGGCGGCTCCAATGGTCGCCGAGCCATCCGGCCGGGAGCGAGAACAAGCCGAAAGCGACAAAGGAAGCGGTCGAGAGTGCGATCAAGGTTGCGTAAGAACGGCCGTAAATGGCCGCTAGTTCGATGACGACGGTCGGATAGATCAAGATCACGAAATGGTCGAGCGCATGCGCCCAATTGAGAAACCCGACGACGAGCCGACGCGACGCCTCGGCGGAGCGGGCGTTCGGCAGATCGACGTCGGCTGAGAAGCTCATCGCAATTTCCTCGATCCAATAACCCGAAGCTATAGCCTAGCCGGCGTCCTCCACCTACCCGCTTCTTGCAAACCAGATACCACGGATCGCGGCTATGGCATGCTCAACTTTGCCGCTAGTGGTCCGATTCTAACATTCGCATCCCCGTGCGGCAGGGTGTTTCGCGAATGTTAGAATCAAAGGACCACTAGCAAGTATAAAGTGCCAGTGGAGCTTTGGATTTGACGTTCGCTCTCCAAACTCGCGACTAGACAGGCAGCGAATGTCAAATCCGCTCCACAAGGGCCGCAGTTGCACGACGTCCATTCCGCGATAACACTGGCTCGATAGACCTGCCGACCATCGGCTTTACGTGAGGGACATCAATGCACGTATCAAGGTGTCGGACCGCCTTATCTTTGCTGGCACTGCTTACCGGACTGACCGGCTTTCTGCCGGGCGCGCGGGCGGAAGACTATCCCAACCGGCCGGTTCGGTTCATCACCGATTCCGCGCCGGGCAGCGCGATCGACGTTCCGGTGCGCATCATCGCCGAAGGGTTGAGTCGGATCTGGGGACAGCAGGTCGTCATCATGAATCAGCCGGGCGCCGGTGGCGCGATCGCGGCCCGCGCCTTTGCCGCGGCAACACCCGACGGCTACACTTTCGGCGTCCCCTCCTTGTCCACTTTCGTGGCGCTGCCTGGCACCGCAGACAATCTGCCGATCCAACTTCCGCGCGACGCGGCGCCGGTCGCCTATCTTGGCGGGGCGCCAATGTTCATCACGGCTGCGCCATGGCTCGGCGTGAAAACTCTACCGGATATGCTCGCGCTCGCCAAACAGAAGCCCGGCGAACTGTCCTATGGCGTCAACGGCATCGGCAGACTCACGCACCTGACCGGCGAGCTTTTGCAGCGCCAGGGCAACGTCAAGTTGCTGATGGTGCCTTATACCGGCGGCACGCCGGCGATCCTCAACGACATCATGGGCAAGCGTGTCGGCATGGTATTCGAGGCTTATTCCGGCCTTGCCGGCGCAATCGACGCTCAGAATGTGGTGGCGCTGGCCGTCGCCTCGGCCGCGCGGCTGCCTAACACGCCCAATCTTCCCACCGTTGCCGAAACGCTGCCGGGTTTCGAATCGGTCGGCTGGCAAAGCCTGGTGGCGCCGGTCGGAACGCCGGACGATATCGTGCATAAGGTGAATGCCGATGTGATCAAGCTGATGCGTGATCCGGACACGCGCAAACGGCTCGCTGATCTCGGCCGCGACGATCGCACAATGTCGCCACCGGAATTTTTGAAATTTGTTCACGACGAACAGGCCAAATGGGCGCCGATCGTCCAGGAGATCGCAGCGCAGACGCAAAGCAAGTAACGCCTGCTACGTTTTTTCCAGCTCCGCTTTGAGCGCTTCGAGCGCCTGCGGCGTGTCGATGTCGGACAGCGCCGCGGCGCCCGATACCGGCACCTCGACGACCGCTTCCCCGTAGCGCCCGATTAGATGGCGCGCACCGACATCGCCTTCGACGGCCATCAGATCGGGGAAGAAACGGCGCGACCAGACCACCGGGTTGCCGCGCTTACCCTCGATTGTCGGCACCGCCACCAGCGCGCCCTTGTCCGGATCGATCGCGCCGATCAGGCGATTGATCAGAGCCGCGTCCACTTGCGGCATGTCGCCGAGACAGATGACGACGCCATCGACCTCCGGCGGCAAGGCCGCGATACCGGCTTTCAGCGAGGTGCCGAGCCCTTCGCCGTAGTTTGAATTGTGCACAAATGTCACCGGCAGGCCGGCGAGCGCGGCCTCGACCCGCTCGCGCTGGTGTCCGGTCACCACCAGGACCGGACGCGCCTGCGATGCCAGCGCCGCTTCCACGACCATGCGCAGGAGCGGCCGGCCGCCGATTTCGGCAAGAAGCTTGTTCGGTCCGCCCATGCGGCTTGAGCGTCCAGCGGCGAGCACGACTGCCGCGATGGAACGGCCGGTTTGCAACAGCTCATCGCGCGGCTGCGGGCGCGTGACAATTTCCATCAGTAGGCCGCCGACACCAAGTCCGGTGATGTCTTGGCGCCGTACCGGCAATTGGGCGAGGAGCCGCATCAGCACCCAATCGAAGCCGTTCTCTTTGGGGCTGCGCGCACATCCCGGTGCGCCGAGCACTGCCCGCTCCCCGGCGCGGCCGATCATCAACAGGTTGCCGGGATCGACCGGCATGCCAAAATGCTCGACGCGGCCGCCGATTGCTTCCAGCGCGGCAGGGATCACGTCGCGGCGATCGGCGATTGCCGAAGCGCCGAACACGATGGCGAGTTCGGCGCCGGCTTTGAGCACATCTTCGATGGCGCGAGCGACCGCATCGCGCTCATGCGGCACGCGCCGCTCGGCAATGATTGCGGCGCCGGCCGGCGCCAGCCGTTCGGCCGTAATTTTTAAGGTCTTGTCGATCACTTTGCCGGCCAGCCCCGGCAACAGCGTGGACACCACGCCGACTTTGCGGATGCGGTAAGGAGCCACCCGCAGCAACGGCTTGGCGACGCCCGCCAGCACTGCATCGCGAGCCGGACCGCTGACGGCAAATGGAATGATTTTCACGGTGGCGATCATCTCTCCGGCAACCACCGGCTTATAGGCCGGCAGCGTCGCCAGCGTGATCGCCTCGTCGACCCGATTGAGACGATCGATCGCATCCTTATCGACAACAAGAATACCGGCGGCATGCGCGAACAGATTAGCGCGGCCTGTAAAAGCACGATCGACATGGACGCCCTCGCCGGCAACGGCTTTGGCGATCTCCGCAGCGGCGACATCCTCGGAAACGTCGCCCGGTTCCAGCTGCGCGACCACTACCTCCGTGATGCCGGCAGCCAGCAAAGCGGCGACCTCCGCCGGTCCGATCGGCGTGCCTTTTTTGAGCACGAGTCCGTCTTGGCGAATCGTGTGCACGGCGGTCGCGCCGAGCGCTTCCTTGACCGGCACCGCGCCAAATTTCATGACGCCGCCGTCGCAGGCGCGGCGACCCGTTCGGTCTCTTCGATGTCAGCCGCTGCATGCAGTCGTTCGGTGATTTGGGCCATGATCGCGACCGCGATTTCCGCCGGCGAAACCGCGCCGATATCGAGCCCGATCGGCGCATGGATGCGCGCGATATCCGTTTCGTTTAAGCCTTGCGCCTTGAGCCGCTCGACGCGACGGGCATGAGTTTTTCGCGAGCCCAACGCTCCGATGTAAAAACAGTCGCGCGACAGCGCATGGCGGAGCGCCGGATCGTCAATCTTCGGATCATGCGTGAGCGCGACAAATGCGGTGTAGCGGTCGACGTGCAGTTGCGGCAATGCCTTATCCGGCCATTCGGCGATGACTTTCACTTCCGGAAAACGCTCCACAGATGCAAAGGCCGTGCGCGGATCGACAATGGTGACGTCGTAACCGAGCAGCTTGCCGATCGGCGCCAAGACCTGGCTGATATGGACCGCACCGGTGATCACAAGCTGCGGCGCCGGCGCGTAGACAGTGAGAAATACGCGACCCTCCACGGTCTCGGCCATGCCGCTTTTTCCGGTGCGCAAATGCTCGGTAAGAATCGCGCGCAACGGATCGTTGCCGATTTCGGCAGACTTCACGAAGCGCTGCCTGCCGTTTTCGACATTGGTGATGACAATCGCGGGGCGCCGCGCGGCGCGTTCGGTATTTAATGCGGTGAGGATATCGAGCTTCATTTTGTTTCTGCGAATGGCGAATAGTGAGTAGCGAATAGACAAGAATTCGCTATTCGCGTCCGCCCTTACTCCACCTTCTCCACGAACACCCGGATCGTGCCGCCGCACGACAAGCCGACCTGCCAGGCAGTTTCGTCGGCAACGCCGAATTCCAGCATTTTCGGTTTGCCGCTTTCGATCACATCAAGCGCCTCGGTAACGACCGCGCCTTCCACGCAGCCGCCCGATACCGAGCCAAGGAAATTGCCCTCGCCGTCAATGACGAGATTCGAGCCGACCGGCCGCGGCGCCGAACCCCAGGTCTCGACGACCGTGGCGAGCGCCACTTCGCGGCCGCCTCTGCGCCAGTCCTCGGCGGCTTTGAGGATGTCGGTGTCGGTTGTGAGCACAGGAGCACTCCCAAATGAGCGAATGCGTTACTCGCCAATATAATGCGTCACGCCACTTTCCGCAGCCAGGCTTTAGGATCGGCCCAACTGTCGCCGCCATGTCTATCACCACCATGTGCGAGCGCGGTGACCAGGCCCGTCATCGATTCCAGATTGTGAATGGGACGCATTTCGTCGACGTGCGGCAACATGGCTTTGATGCCGCGGGCCCGCGCCTCAAAACCCTCGAAGCGAAGGAGCGGATTGAGCCAGATCAGCCGCCGGCATGACCGATGCAGCCGGTCCATTTCAAAGGCGAGCGTCTCGTCGGCGTCGCGCTCGAGGCCATCGGTAATAAGGAGCACGACCGCGCCCTGCGCCAGCACGCGGCGCGCCCACAGTTTGTTGAATGCGTGCAGCGATGAAGCAATGCGCGTGCCGCCGGACCAGTCAGGCACTGCCGCCGAGCAAGCGGCAAGCGCGTCGTCGGGATCGCGCTCGCGCAGCGCGCGCGTCACATTGGTGAGCCGCGTGCCGAATAAAAATGTGCTCACCCGTTTTCGCGCATCCGTCAGCGCGTGCAGAAAATGCAGGAAGATCCGGCTGTATTGATTCATCGAGCCGGAAATATCGAGAAGCGCCACGAGCGGCGGCGGCCGTGTTTTTGGGCCGATGAAGCGCAGATCGATGAAGTCGCCGCCGCCCTTCATGCTGGCGCGCAATGTGCGGCGAATATCGATGAGATGGCCGTGCAGATGCGGGGTGAGACGCCGCGTGCGCAGCTCCGCAAGCGGCAAGACGAGACGCTTCATCGCGTCCTTGGCCGCGGCAATCTCGGCCGCTGTCATCTGGGCAAAATCTTTGCGCTGCAGCACTTCGCGGTCGGACACCGTCGTGCGGGCGTCGAGTTCGACCTCGCGCTCCTTCTTCAGTTTATCGTCGAGACCGGCGAACAAAGCCTCATGCACGCGGGTAGCGCCGGCTTGCGGAGCCTGCGGCGCCGCGGGTGCTTGCGGCAGCATCATCGCCAGAAGCTGATCGATGTAACCGCGCCGGCGGAAAAAAATGCGGAATGCCTGGTCGAACAGGATCGAGTGTTCGTGGCGTTTGACGAACACGGCATGGAGTGTCCAGTAAAAATCCTCGCGCGTCCCGACGCCCGCCACTTTCAAAGCTTCCAGCGCGTCGAGAACGGCGCCGGGCCCGACCGGTATTCCGGCCGCGCGCAGTGCACGCGCAAAATAAACGATGTTCTCGGCGAGCCGGCCGGTTTGTTCTGAAGCCGCGATGCTATTTTTCGTCGTCATTGCCAATTGCAACAAGTCCGCCGAATCCGACCGGCATAAGTTTCACTCCGCGGCCCTCAGCTCCGACTTCACCTGGTCGAGCAGGTCCTTGACCTTTGAGCCTTCGAGCCGCGCGATATCGTCCTGATATTTGAGCAGCACGCCGAGCGTGTCGGATACCGCTGCCGGATCGAGCGCGGTGACGTCGAGTTCGGAGAGCGCGCCGGCCCAATCCAGGGTTTCGGCGACACCCGGCGCCTTGAACAGATCCTGTTTGCGCAGCGCCTGGACGAATCCGACGACTTGCTCGGACAATCTTTTGCCGACGCCGGGAACCCTGGCGCGCACGATCGCCAATTCGCGCTCCGCGCTCGGATAGCCGACCCAGTGATAAAGACAGCGGCGCTTGAGCGCATCGTGCACTTCGCGCGTGCGGTTCGAGGTGATGACGACGATCGGCGGATGCGCGGCTTTCACCGTGCCCAATTCCGGAATCGTGACCTGAAAATCGGCGAGCACTTCAAGCAAAAAAGCTTCGAAGGCTTCGTCGGTGCGGTCGATCTCGTCGATCAACAGCACCGGCGCACCGGCGGCGTCCGGTTCGAGGGCTTGCAGGAGCGGCCGTTTGATCAGAAAGCGTTCGGAGAACACATCGTGTTCGAGCCGTTCGCGGTCATGCTCGCCTTCGGCTTCGGCGGCGCGGATCGCGATCATCTGCGCGGCGTAATTCCATTCGTAGACCGCCGCGGCAATGTCGAGGCCCTCGTAACATTGCAGGCGGATCAGGCGCCGGCCCAAGGTGGAGGCCAGGACCTTGGCGATCTCGGTCTTGCCGACGCCGGCCTCGCCTTCCAGAAAAATCGGCCGGCCCATCTTCAGCGCGAGATAAAGGACGGTGCCGAGCGAGCGGTCGGCCAGATAGTCGGCTTCGGCCAACAGATCGACCGTGGCATCGATCGAGCCGGGCAGCGGCCGCGGGGATGTTTTGTTCATCGTGTCAATCTAGCCCGTCATTGCCGGGCTTGTCCCGGTAATCCACGTCGGCAATCCAAGTCTGCCTGGCATGTAAAGACGTAGATGCCCGGCGCAAGACCGGGCATCGCAGTTGGTAAATTCGTACTTTCAGATCAGGCGATCGGCTTGCCGATGGCGTCCGCCACGGCGCGGCGCGCCAGCACGCCGACCAGATGGGCGCGATATTCGGCGCTGCCGTGGATATCGCTATTCATACCGTCCGCCGGGATGCTCATGCCTTCGAGCGGTTTCGGCGAAAAGCGCTTTTTCAACGCCTCTTCGAAAGACGGTACCCGGAACACGCCGTTGGCGCCGGCACCGGTCACCGCAACCCGGATATCGCTGCCGCGCTTGGAGACAAAGACGCCGACCAGCGCGAACCGCGAAGCCTGGTTGCGGAATTTCTGATAGGCCGCCTTTTTCGGAATCGGGAAACTCACCTTGGTGATAATTTCCGCAGGTTCGAGCGCCGTCGAAAACATGCCGGTAAAGAAGTCGTCGGCTTTGATGCGCCGCTTGTTGGTGATGATGGTGACGCCAAGCCCGAGGCAAGCCGCCGGATAATCTGCATTGGGATCGTTGTTGGCGATCGAACCGCCAATGGTGCCCATGTGGCGAACCGCCGGATCGCCGATCATGCCGGCGAGTTTCGCCAGCACCGGAATGGCCTGCTGAACGACCGGCGACGTATTGACGTCGTTGTGGCGGGTCATCGCGCCGATCGTGAGCGAACGGCCGCTCAGCTCGATCCCCGACATGCCTTCGATCAGCGACATGTCGATGATTTGCGGCGGGCCGGCGAGGCGTAATTTCATTGTCGGCAACAGCGTCTGACCACCGGCCAAGAGCTTGGCGTCCGGATTCTTGGTGAGCAGCCCGGCCGCTTGCCGCACCGTCTGCGGCCGATGAAAGGTGAAAGCGTACATCAGTCGTCCTCCGTCTATTCTCCGTCTCTCCACCGCAGGAGAGAAATTCTCGCACCAAACTATTACGCCGCCTTTGGAATCCCATTTGCCTTTTGCAGCGCCGCCCATACCGCCTGCGGCGTCGCCGGCATCGCAAGCCCTTCCGTGCCAATCGCGTCGGTGATGGCATTGATCACAGCAGCAGGCGCGGCGATCGCGCCGGCTTCACCGCAACCCTTGATGCCAAGCGGATTGGATGGGCATCTGGTCACGGTGGTGTCCACTTTGAGCGTCGGCAGGTGATCGGCGCGCGGCATGCAATAGTCCATGAACGTGCCAGTGACGAGCTGCCCATCCTTATCGTAGACCGCGCCCTCGCACAGAGCCTGGCCGACGCCTTGGGCGATCCCGCCATGGACCTGGCCCTCGACGATCATCGGATTGACGATCACGCCGAAGTCATCGACGGCGGTCCAAGCGACGATTTCGGTGTTGCCGGTCTCCGGGTCGACCTCCACTTCGCAGATGTGGCAACCGGCTGGAAAAGTGAAGTTGGTCGGATCGTAAAAGGCGCCTTCTTTCAAGCCGGGCTCGAGCTCCTGGCCGGAAAATTTGTGCGCGATATAGGCATTGAGCGTGACGTCGCCCCAGGCGGCCGATTTGTCGGTGCCGGCGACGCTGAATTTTCCGTCCTTGAATTCGATGTCGCCCTCGGCGGCTTCGAGCATATGGGCGGCGACTTTTTTGGCCTTGGCCTCGATCTTGTCGAGCGCCTTCGCCAGCGCCGACATGCCGACCGCGCCGGAGCGCGAGCCGTAGGTCCCCATCCCGAATTGCACCTTGTCGGTATCGCCGTGCACGACTGAAATATTGTCGATCGGAATGCCGAGCCGTTCGGACACAAGCTGCGCGAAGGTGGTCTCGTGGCCCTGACCGTGCGCGTGAGAGCCGGTCAGGATTTCAACACTGCCGGTCGGATTGACGCGCACCTCGGCGGATTCCCACAGGCCGACGCCGGCGCCGAGCGAGCCGACGGCCTGTGACGGCGCAATCCCGCAAGCTTCGATATAAGTGGAAAAGCCGAGGCCGCGCAGTTTGCCCTCGCGCGCAGATTCGCGCTTGCGCCTGCCAAAGCCTTTATAGTCGGCTAGCTCCAGCGCCTTTCTCAGCGAGGCATTATAGTCGCCGGCGTCGTAGGCCATGATGACCGGCGTCTGATGCGGAAACTTTTTGACGAAGTTCTTGCGCCGCAGCTCGGCCGGATCCTGGCCCATTTCCCGCGCGCCGACCTCGACCAGACGCTCCACCACGAACGTCGCTTCCGGACGCCCGGCGCCGCGATAGGCATCGACCGGCACAGTATTGGTGTAGACGGCGTCGACCTCACAATAGATTTGCGGAATTTCGTATTGGCCGGACAACAGCGTCGCGTAAAGATAAGTCGGCACTGACGACGAGAACGTGGACATATAGCCGCCGAGATTGGCGACGGTTTTGGCGCGCAGTCCCAAGATCTTGCCTTCGGCGTCGAACGCCATTTCGGCGTGAGTAACATGGTCTCGCCCATGCGCATCGGCGACGAAGGCTTCCGAGCGCTCGGCGACCCACTTGACCGGACGGCCGACCCGCTTTGACGCCCAAAGCGCAACGACTTCTTCGGGATAGATAAAAATCTTCGAACCGAAGCCGCCGCCGACATCCGGTGCGATGACGCGCAGCTTGTGCTCTGGCGCCATGCCGACAAAAGCGGCGATGACGAGCCGTGCGACATGCGGATTTTGCGTCGTATTCCATAATGTAAAAGCGCCGGTGCCGGCGTCGTAATCGCCGATCGCTGCGCGCGGCTCGATCGCATTCGGAACGAGGCGGTTGTTGACGATATCGAGCCTGGTCACGTGCTTGGCGGCGCGGAATGCGGCTTCGACCGCGTTCGCATCGCCAAGGTGCCACTGATAGATCGTGTTGTTCGGCGCGATATCGTGAATGCGCGGCGCGCCCGGTTTCTGCGCCGCCGCGGGATCGGCGACGGCGGGCAGCACGGCATAGTCGACGACGATTTTTTCGGCGGCGTCGCGCGCTTGCGCCAGCGACTCTGCAACCACGACCGCGAGCGGATCGCCGACATGACAGACCTTGCCGTTGGCGAGCGCGGGATGCGGCGCCATTTTCATCGGCGATCCGTCTTTGGAGTGAATCATCCAGCCGCAGATCAGATTGCCGATCTTGTCGGCGGCAAGTTCGGCACCGGTGAGAACCGCGAGCACGCCCGGCATCTTGGCGGCCGGGTTGACGTCGATCGACTCGATGGTGGCGTGGGCGTGCGGGGAGCGGAGAAAATAGGCGCAAGCCTGGCCGGGCCGGTTGATGTCATCGGTGTAATGACCGGTCCCGGTGATGAAGCGGCGGTCTTCTTTGCGGCGCACCGCGGCGCCGATCCCGGTCGCGCTCATGGTTCTCGCCCTCCCGGCAATCGTTTTTCGGATTGCCTATTCGGCGGCTTTGCTCGTTGCACCGCTCCCGCGCATCGCCTGCGCGCCCGCGGCAATCGCCTTGACGATGTTGTGGTAGCCGGTGCACCGGCAAATGTTGCCCTCAAGCTCCTCGCGGATGGTGCGATCGTCGAGCTCGTTGCCCTTGCGGCGGACGATGTCGACCGCGGTCATGATCATGCCGGGCGTGCAGAAGCCGCACTGCAGGCCGTGGTTCTCGCGGAATGCCTCCTGCATCGGATGCAGCGGGCCATCGGCCGCGGCGAGCCCCTCGATGGTCAGCACATTGGCGCCTTCAAGCTGCAGCGCCAAAACCGTGCAGGACTTGATCGCCTTGCCATTGACGTGCACGACGCAGGCGCCGCATTGCGAGGTGTCGCAGCCGACATGGGTGCCGGTGAGCCGCAAATGTTCGCGTAGCAACTGCACGAGCAGCGTACGCGGATCGACATTGGCGGTGATGGGCTTGCCGTTCACCGTCATGGACACGGCTGCCGTCTCGCCTGCCATAGGGTCCCTCCTCGAAATTGCGGTCAAAAACGTCGCGATTTACCAACCGAGCGTGGCCGCCAGCGGTGTTCGGGCGCGAAATCGTGCCGATTTTGGCGGTTTTGACGCCGCGAACGCCGTTTACTGTGAACCGCGAGACCGTTGCCGGTCAAGCGGGTCCGGAGCCCTGCCAGCCATCCAAACGGCGCATTACGGCACAAATCAGCTGGCATCCCGGCAGGCTGTTATGCCGCTTTCGGGTTCACCGCATTGGCGAAATTGGCAAAAAAATCGTCGGCAATTTTTTTAGCCGCGCCATTGACCAGGCGCTGGCCGAGCTGGGCCAGCTTGCCGCCGATCTGGGCATCGACATTGTAAGACAATAGCGTCCCGCCATTCTTCGGCGCGAGCTTCACCGTAGCGTCGCCCTTGGCAAAGCCGGCGACCCCGCCGTCGCCCTGCCCGGAGATTTTATAACCATTGGGCGGATCGAG
>JBKPIZ010000375.1:0-3342 GCA_046730495.1 Pseudomonadota bacterium | reverse complement strand
AGCATCGGCCCCTCCCCAACTTGAGAGCTAACGCCACGAGAGTTCCGCTCGCCCGCGGGCGGCGAACCGAATTGATCAAACCGGCATGCACCATGGCGTCGCGCACCGCGGCCTGCGCTTTTTCGCTGGCCGGGACCATTGGCAGCCGCAACGCGTTGGCGCATTTGCCGATCAGCGACAGCGCATACTTGATGGGCGCGGGACTCGTCTCCACGAACAGATTAATGTGCAATGGCGCGAGCTTGTCTTGCAGCTTGAGCGCGGCGGCAAGATCACCTTTCAGGCACGCCGCCTGGAATTCCGCGCACAGCCGGGGCGCAACGTTCGACGTGACCGAAATGCAGCCATGGCCGCCATGCGCCATGAAGCCGAGCGCGGTGATGTCCTCACCGGACAACTGATTGAAATCCTCACCGAGCGCCGCGCGTTGCTGCGACACACGGGTCATATTCGCGGTCGCGTCCTTCACCCCGGCGATGTTCTTAAGCTCGAATAGCCGCTTCATCGTTTCGACCGACATATCGATGACGGAGCGGGACGGGATATTGTAGATGATGATCGGAATGCCGATCGCGTCGTTGACCGCTTTGAAGTGCTGGTACAGGCCTTCCTGTGTCGGCTTGTTGTAGTAGGGCGTGACGACGAGCACGGCATCGGCGCCAGCGCCTTCGGCATGACGGGCAAGCTCAATCGCCTCCGCGGTGGAGTTGGAGCCCGCGCCCGCTATGACCGGGACCCGGCCGCGGGCCTGCTCAACACACCATTCCACAACCTCATTGTGTTCCTTGTGGGATAGCGTCGGGCTCTCCCCGGTCGTACCGACCGGCACCAGGCCGTTGGTGCCCTCGGTGATCTGCCAATCGACCAGGTCGCGAAAGGCCTTTTCGTCCACGGACCCGTTCTTGAACGGGGTCACGAGCGCAGTAAATGAGCCTCGAAATCTGGTCTTGACAGCCATGTCACAATCCAGTGTCCAATGTTACGGTCCAATCGGCACGATCCTCAGCCGTTGCGTTGCGGCGCGGCCCCGCACGCTCTGGAATAGCTCCAGTCCGAATGTGCGGCCAAGCTACATAAATAAATATCGGTTCGCCAGTGTGGTTGAAAGGGCTTTTAGTGTGGATTGACAACACGTGCGAACGGCATCGCTTTGCGGCGGCGCTCAAGAGTTGTAGCTCCCTCAACGAAACGCGATATGCGCCATTTGAGCCTCGGTTTCGCCGCAAAGCTATAAATTGTCGCGACGCCGGCACGCTTTAGGATTTATTCAACCTAGCCGCGCCAATAGATTTGCCTTAGGGACAAACCCTCTAGGGATTCACCCTGTTCGGGAGGGGAATGTGAATTCGTTTCGACATTTGGCCGTAGCCATGGCGGGTCTAGCGCTCGCGATGGCGCATGTCGAAGCCGCGTGGCCCTCCGAGCCCATACCACTGCCGCGAGCCCGTCCAGCGGGCAAGACCGCCAAGCCGGAACAAACTGCGCGACCGCTGTCACTTACGCCGGATGCGGAAATGGCAACTGCGGCGAATGCCACTTCGCCCGCCGTTGCGCCACCCTCCTCGATAAAATCTCTGGTGGCTCCGCGAATAGCGGCACCGTTCGCCACCGCCGCAACCACGGCAACATCGCCGCTCGATCTGTCGGTGGTGAAACAGGCGCTCGACTTGGTGCGCAAGAATCGCCAGGACGAAGCGACTGCGGCGGCAAATTCCGTCACCGATCCGCTGGCGCGCAAGCTGGTTGAATGGGTGATCTTGCGCGGCGAAGATGGTTCAAACGATTTTTCGCGCTACAGCGCCTTCATCAACGCCAATCCGAGCTGGCCGACCATCCCGCTCCTGCGCCGCCGCGCCGAGGCTGCGCTCTGGCAGAACCATACCGACCCGCAAGCGGTGATCGCTTTCTTTGCCAGCGATCCACCGCGTTCCGCGAAAGGGCATTTTGCCTTGGCGCGCGCGCTCTTGACGCGGGGTGACATCCCGCGCGCTGCAGCGATTTTGCACGAGGCCTGGCGTGCCGATGCGTTCTCTTCCGATCTCGAGGGCCAGGCGCGCGAGACGTTTGGCGGCTTGATCACGCCGGCCGACGATGCTGCACGCATGGATGTCCGCCTTTATGCGGAAGATGAGGATGCCGCGCTGCGCGCCGCGCGTCATCTCGATGCCGCTGCAATGGCTGTCGCCAAAGCGCGCATCGCAGTGATCGATCAAGCAGTCAATGCCAAGACCCTGCTCGAGGCGGTCCCGGACAATGCGCGGCGCGAACCGGGCTACCAGTTCAGCCGCATCCAGTGGCTGCGGCGTTCCGACAAGATTGTCGAGGCCGCGCAATTGCTGGTGGCGGCAGCGCACGATCCCGCGAGACTCGGTGACGTGGATCAGTGGTGGATAGAGCGCCGGTTGGTCGCCCGCAAACTGCTCGACCTCGGCAACACCCGGCTCGCCTATGAAGTGGTCAATGCGGCCGCTTTGCCGAAAGACGAGAATTATCGCGCTGAGCGCCATTTCACGGCCGGATGGATCGCGTTGCGGTTTCTTCGTGAGCCGGCCGCGGCGGCCTCGCATTTTGCCCGGATCGCCGAGGGCGTGACCAATCCGATTACATTGGCGCGGGCCAATTACTGGCAGGGCCGTGTCGCGGAAGCGGTGGGACGTGAACAAGATGCGCGCTCGTTCTACCGCCAGGCGGCTTACTATCCCACCGCTTATTATGGCCAGCTGGCCCGGGCGAAGCTCGGCCTCAACGAAGTCACGCTGCGGGCGCCGCCCGAGCCGGCGGCGGAGTATCGCACGCTCGAAATAGCCCGCGTATTCGAAATCCTCTACGCAATCGACGAGCGGGATCTCCTCGCCGCTATGGCCGCCGACCTGGGTGAGAATGCCACCGACACTGCCGCGCTTGTAGGCCTGGCCGGCATTGCCACACGCCATCACGACGCCCGCGCCACTCTTCTGATCGGCAAAGCGGCGCTGCGTCGCGGCCTGCCGTTCGAACGATACGCATTTCCGGATTTCGGCGTGCCCGAATACCAGCAGATCGGGCCCGAGGTCGAGGCCTGCGTGGTCTATTCGATCGTTCGTCAAGAGAGCGCTTTCAATCCGCGCGTGGTTTCCAGCGCCAATGCGATCGGCCTGATGCAGGTCACGCCGGCCGCGGGGCGCGATACTGCGAAGCGATTTAATGTTACTTTCGATCAGCGCCGGCTCAGCCAGGACGTCGCTTATAACGCCCAGCTCGGCACCGCTGAGCTCGGCAATGACATCGCGACATGGCGCGGCTCTTACGTTCTCGCTTTCGTCGCCTACAATGCCGGTCCGCGGCGGGCGAAAGAATGGATCG
>JBKPIZ010000374.1:0-6421 GCA_046730495.1 Pseudomonadota bacterium | reverse complement strand
CGCGAAGTGCCGTTCATCCTGGAACACGGACAGATCGTCGGCCGATTGGTCTACGAGAAAATGTTGGCGCGTCCCGATCAGCTTTACGGCAGCGGTATCGGCTCCAATTACCAGGCCCAGGGGCTCAAACTATCGAAACATTTCCGTTGATGCGGGTGCCGCGCGGCCGTTGACGAGCCGGTCGGAGCCGGAAATTCTTGTGGTATTTCTTGAGGAAGAAAAGGCTCCTCGTGCCGAGCAGCGCTATACAAAATCGGGGCAAGCCGAACCAGCGCCGCAAGCAGGCGATCATTTTTGCGCTCGCCGCTGTGATTGCGGTTGCGCTGGGACGCATCACCGCCGGCTTCGCGCAAACCGGCTACGACCGGCCTGGCGGCGATTACACCAGCGCGCCCGTCGCCAACGGCGATCCCATGGTGTGTGCCGCCCGTTGCGAGCGCGATAGAGGCTGCCGCGCCTGGAGTTTCTCCTACCCATCCACCTCCGGCGCGCCGGCGATGTGCTGGCTCAAGCGCGAAGTGGTGCCGGCCAAGGAAGCGAACTGCTGCGTCTCGGGCGTGCGCGGCGCCGGCGTGATCGAGCCGAAAGCCGGCGCTGTCGAATATTCGATCGATCGGTTCGGCGGCGATTATCGCTGGTTTGAAACGCCGCCGGAGGCGAAGGGCAAAGCCTGCGCCGAAGCCTGCCAAGCCGAGCCGCGCTGCCGGGCCTGGACCTACCGGCGGGCCGGCTACGGCGCCGCTTCGGCGCGCTGTTTTCTCAAGGACGTGATAAAGCCGCCACGGCGTCGGCCGTGCTGCATTTCCGGCGTGGTGCGATAGAGCGACTAACCGGTGCCGCCCACGGTAATCCGATCGATACGCAGCGTCGGCTGGCCGACGCCCACCGGCACGCCTTGACCGTTCTTGCCGCAGGTGCCGATGCCCTTGTCCAGGGCAACATCGTTGCCGATCATTGAGACGCGGTGCAGGTCAGTCGGCCCATTGCCGACCAGCATGGCGCCCTTGATCGGCGCGCCAACTTTGCGGTTCTCGATGCGGTAGGCCTCGGTGCATTGAAACACGTATTTGCCCGAGGTGATGTCGACTTGGCCGCCGCCGAAATAAGTGGCGTAAACGCCGTTCTTGACTGAGGCGATGATTTCACCGGGTTCGTGGTTTCCCGCCAGCATGTAGGTGTTGGTCATCCGCGGCATCGGCACGTGGGCGAAGCTCTCGCGCCGGCCGTTGCCGGTCGGCTTCATGCCCATCAGCCGGGCATTCTGCCGGTCTTGCATGTAGCCGACGAGAATGCCGTCCTCGATCAGCACAGTGCGATTGCTCGGGGTGCCCTCGTCGTCAATCGAGAGCGAGCCGCGGCGTTGTGAAATGGTGCCGTCGTCAACGACCGTCACGCCCTTGGCGGCGACGAGCTGTCCCATCAGCCCGGCGAAGGCCGAGGTCTTTTTGCGGTTGAAATCGCCTTCGAGACCGTGACCGACCGCCTCGTGCAGCATCACGCCGGGCCAGCCGGGGCCGAGCACCACATCCATTTCACCGGCGGGCGCCGGGACTGCTTCGAGATTGATTAGCGCCTGACGCACCGCATTGTCCACCACGCCTTGCCACGCACCGTCCGCGATAAAGCGCTCATAGCCCTCGCGGCCGCCATAGCCGTCGCTGCCGGTTTCTTGCCGATTGCCATCGCCGACCACGACCGAGACGTTGACGCGAACCATCGGCCTGATGTCGCGATAGGCTTCGCCGTCGGCGCGCAGGATTTCGACCGCCTGCCAGGAAGCGGCGATACTCGCCGTCACCTGCCGCACGCGCGGGTCCTTGGCGCGCGCATAGGCATCGATCGTCTGCAGGAGCTGCGCCTTCGCTTCGAACGAGGGGCTTAGTAGCGGACTGTCCTCGCTATACAGCTTGACATTGCTGCGCGGGGGCGGCGCCGCGTAACGGCCGGAATAACCGCCCTTGACCGCGTGCACCGCGTCCGCGGCGCGCTCGATCGCGCCTTCGGAGACGTCGGACGCATGTGCGTAGCCGACCGCTTCGTCTTTTACCGCACGCAAGCCGAAGCCCTGCGAAGTGTCGTAAGTCGCCTGTTTGAGCCGGCCATTATCGAAGGCCAAAGCTTCGGCTTGGCGATATTCGAGGAACAATTCGCCGTCATCGGCGCCATCGAGCCCGCGCGAAACAATTTTTGCGAGCCGTTGCCGGTCAAGCCCGGCCCGGTCGACGAGCGAAATCGAAGTGTCGGTCATGCGATGCCCTGCGTGTGCGTTTGATCCCTAGATACGTTTAAGCCCAACATATGCGTTGGGGAGTGTCCGGGCGAGGGGCGCTTAAAGCGAAATAATTTTGAGTTGATCGGTATTTCGCTTTAGCTTGCTGTTTGAGCATGATCTTTTCCGAAAACCGGTGTCCACTTTTCGGGATCATGCTTTAATCGCGCTTGGCGATCCCGGCCTTTTCGATGACCGCGGACCATTTGCTCATATCGGCTTTCATCCGGGCGGTCATTTCGCCCGGCGTGCTCCAGCGCATCGCCATGCCCATCTCCGCCGACCGCGTTTGAATGTCGGCCGATGGCATCACCTCTTTCATGGCCTGGTTGAGGGTCGTGATGATCCGCGCCGGCGTCGCCGCCGGAGCGGATAGTCCATTCCAGCTCGTCACTTCGTAGTCCTTCAGCCCGCTTTCGATCACGGTAGGGACCTGCGGCAGATAGGCGGTTCGGCTTGGCCCGGCCGAAGCGATCGCGATGAGTTTGTTGTCAGCGAGCAAGCCATTCACCGCGGCGTAGAATTCAAACGCCAAGTCAATGTCGCCGCGCAGAAGCGCGCCGGCCATGTCGGGCGAGGTGCGGAACGGCACAATGGCGGTTTTGATCTCGGCGGTGCTGGTGAACAATTCGGCGGCAAGGTTCTGCGTGCTGCCGGGATTGATGGTGCCGATATTGAGCTTGCCGGGATTGGCGCGCGCCGCCGCGATCACGTCGTTGACCGAGTACAGCGGCGAACCGGCGCGCGTCACGACGAGCAGGTCGAAAAAGGCGGCGGTGGAAATCGAGGCGAAATCCGTGAGCACATTATAGGGCAGCGACTTGAACAAAGCCGCCGCGATCGCCGTGTTGTTGCCGGTCATCAATAGCGTATAGCCGTCGCCCGGAGCGGACGCGGCCGCTTGCGCGGCGACGATGCCGCCGGCGCCGGGCCGGTTCTCGATGACGATTTGTTGTCCGAGCCGCGTGGACAGCTTGTCGCCGAGCATGCGCATCGCGACGTCGGCGACGCCGCCGGCGGCATAGGGGACGATCAGACTGACCGGCCGAGTGGGATAATCATTCTGCGCCAGAGCCAAACGAGGCGATGCGGCGCCGGCCAGGAACGCAGCCAAGAAGGCGGCCAAGAAGCCGGTCAAGAACATCGTGGCTATGGCCGGCCCGAAGCCTACGGCTCGCATCGCGTCTGTCCCTGTTCGCGGCTCTTTAGTCTGGCGGGTTGGCGAATGACTTCGGCTATGCCGCGGCGCCTGGGCTCCGGGAGATGAAAACTACGGCAGCTGATCGTAGCCTTCGCCAAAACCTTTGAGGCTCATCGGAAAGCCGATCCCTTCCTCCGGCGTCTGGAAAATAATGAAAGTCGAGGTCTGACCGCTGCGCAATTGCTTGATCAGATTTTCGTCCATGACCACTTCGGCAACGCAGCCGCTCGGCAGGCAACGCACAAAGCCGGCACGGCCGACGTCCTGATTGTCGATCTTAAGTCCGAGGCCAGACGGCAATAGAACGCCGAGCGGAGCGACCACCCGCATCAGCCGGCTCTTCTGGTCCGAGGTTTTAAGTACGATCACGGTCAACCCGATATTCGGGCGATCCTCCGCCGTGACGCTTTGCATCAGCGCGCATTGCTCGCTCTGCGCACCCGGCGGCGTGTCGCAGCGAATCTGCCAATCGCCATGTACCGATTTGACCGCGCCTTGCGCCGCGGCGCGATCCGCCGCGGCCAGGATCAATGCCAGGATCAGCCCGATCAATATCGCGGCGCTCCCGAGCCTCGCCGATGACCGGATCCGCCAAGCGCCCTCACATTGCGTCATTATGAGTTCCTCGATCCGCGGCAAAGCCGCCCCCGGCAAGGTTACAGTCGCAGGCTTGCCCGCGCGGATCGCACGGCGCGATCCGGCTGCCGCGCCCTGCCTACAGCGTGGGCCCGCCCTGTCAAGGAATCAAAGTCAAGCCATTGTGGCCGGCCGAAGGTCAATTGCGGCCCTTGGGACGGTCGCCTGAGACCGGCGATTGACCGGCGATCGGCCTTATCCGCCGCCGCAGCCGCTGCGATCATGAGTGCATTGCAGCAGTCGCCAATTTGTGGTTTGGAGGAACCGGAAATTCCATTATCGCGGCGAGGCCCGCCAGGGACATCGCGCCGCGGGACAAGGCCCGCCAAGCCGGTGGCGTCATCCGGTGGTGTCAGGTCATGGCGGCTCGCGCGAACGTTTTTGCGCGCGCACCGGCGGTTGCGGCGGCGGTTGTGACACGATCAGCAACAGGGGAGCAGGACGGGGTATGAAGGCGTTGTCACGTTTGGCCGCGATCGCGGCATGCGCGGGCGGTGTGTTGGCGAGCGCCGGCGCCGCTTGGGCCGGGCTCGGCCAGCCGACACCGTGGCAAATGGACTTGCAGGATTCGGCTTCTCCGGTAATGGCGGACGTCGCTAATTTTCATTTTTTCCTGCTCTGGGTCATTGCCGCGATCTCTGCCTTCGTGCTCGCGCTCCTTCTCATCTGCATCGTGCGCTTTAGCGCCCGTGCCAATCCGACGCCGTCGCGCACGACCCATAACACGCCAATCGAGATTGCCTGGACCATCGTCCCGGTGATCATCCTGGCGCTGATCGCGGTGCCCTCGTTCCGGCTGTTGTTCGTCCAGCTCGAAGTGCCCAAACCCGACCTGACGGTGAAGGTCACGGGCAAACAATGGTTCTGGAGCTACAGCTATCCGGATAGCGGCAATTTCGAATTCAACTCACTGATGGTGCAGGAGAAGGATCTCCAGCCGGGTCAGTTGCGGCTGCTCGCCGTCGACAACGAGATGGTAGTGCCGATCAACAAAGTCGTACACGTGCTGGTGACCGGCGCTGACGTGATTCATTCGTTCACAGTGCCATCGTTCGGCATTCGCATGGACGCGATTCCGGGCCGCGTCAACGAGACCTGGTTCAAGGCCACCATCGAGGGCGTGTTCTACGGGCAGTGTTCGGAACTGTGCGGCAAGGATCACGCCTTCATGCCGATCGCGGTGCGGGTCGTGAACGAAAACGATTTCAATACCTGGCTCAACAGCGCCAAGCAGAAATACGCAATCGACAACGACGCCGCGCACAATACGCTTGCCGCGACCGCGGCGCCTGCGATCCGATGACGGCCGCAGCCGCGTCCGACCAGCGGTCGTAAACGAAGGGCGATCGTAAACTAAAGGAACTTGCAATGGATACGATGGCACATGCCGCGCATGGCGATGAGGAAGCCCACGAAATTCCGCACGGCTGGCGGCGCTTTCTTTATTCGACCAACCACAAAGACATCGGCACGATGTACCTGGTGTTTGCGCTCATCGCCGGGCTGATCGGCGGCGCGCTTTCGATCGCGATCCGCGTCGAATTGATGCATCCGGGCCTGCAAATCTTTCACGACACCCACACCTTCGACGTCTTCGTCACCGCACACGGCCTGATCATGATCTTCTTTATGGTCATGCCGGCGATGATCGGCGGCTTCGGCAACTGGATGGTGCCGTTGATGATCGGCGCGCCGGACATGGCGTTCCCGCGCATGAACAATATTTCGTTCTGGCTGTTGCCGGCGTCGTTCGCGCTGTTGCTGATCTCGATGTTCGTCGAGGGCGAGCCCGGCACCAATGGCGCCGGGACCGGATGGACGATCTATGCGCCGCTATCGACCTATGGCCACCCCGGTCCGGCGATGGATTTCGTGATTCTGTCGATCCACCTCGCCGGCGCTTCGTCCATTCTCGGCGCGATCAACTTCATCACCACGATCTTCAATATGCGCGCGCCCGGCATGACGATGCATAAGATGCCGTTGTTCGTCTGGTCGATCCTGGTGACGGTGTTCTTGCTGCTGTTGTCATTGCCGGTCTTGGCCGGCGCCATCACCATGCTGTTGACCGACCGTAACTTCGGCACGACGTTCTTCACGCCGGACGGCGGCGGCGATCCGCTGTTGTTCCAGCACCTGTTCTGGTTCTTCGGTCATCCGGAAGTTTACATTCTGATCCTGCCCGGTTTCGGCATGGTCAGCCAGATCGTGGCGACGTTCTCGCGCAAGCCGGTGTTCGGCTATCTCGGCATGGCCTATGCGATGGTCGCCATCGGCGGCATCGGCTTCGTGGTGTGGGCGCACCACATGTACAA
>JBKPIZ010000373.1:0-3895 GCA_046730495.1 Pseudomonadota bacterium | reverse complement strand
TGGTCTCCTCGCCGCAATGATCGGAACCCAGCGCGGGCTCGACGTGCATATCCTCGACCATAACGATCGTGGACCGAAGCGGCAGATCGTACGCGAGCTCGGCGCCACCTTTCACGTCGGCGAGCTCGCCGACCTGGCTATCATGCAGCCGGATATTCTGATGGAATGCACCGGCGTGCCTAGCGTCGTGCGCGACGCGCTTGGGCACACCGCCGCTGCGGGCATCGTTTGTTTGCTCGGCGTCTCCGCGCCGGGTCACGATTTTGACCTCGACATCGGAGGGCTCAATCGCACCATTGTGCTTGATAACGACGCCGTATTTGGCGCGGTGAACGCCAACCGCCAGCACTATGAGGACGCGGTGATCGCGTTGCAGCGCGCCGATCAGCGCTGGCTCGACAGCCTGATCACGCGCCGCGTACCGGCCGAACAATGGACCGACGCGCTCGTGCCGCAAAATGGCGACATCAAAGTGGTCGTCGATTTCGCTTAAAATCAGACTTGGCGGAGTGATCCAACATCATGTCCACTCCAATCGAAGATTATGCGCTGATCGGCGATTGCCGCAGCGCCGCGCTCGTCTCGCGAAACGGTTCGATCGACTGGCTATGCTGGCCGCGCTTCGACTCGGAAGCTTGCTTTGCGGCGCTGCTCGGCAACCGCGATCACGGCCGCTGGCTGGTGGCGCCGCGCGACAAGGCCCGCATCACGCGCAAATACCGCCCCAACACGCTCATCCTTGAAACGTGCTTTGAGACGGCAGACGGTGCCGTAGTTCTGGTCGATTTCATGCCCTTCCACGGCGAGCGCTCCGAGATCGTGCGCCTGGTTCACGGCACGCGCGGCCGCGTGCGCATGCATACCGAGCTGATTTTGCGCTTCGGCTATGGCGCCGTGGTGCCGTGGGTGACGCGTCTGGAAAGCGGCGTGCTGCGCGCGATCGCCGGCCCCGACATGGTGCTGCTGCGCACACCGGTGCATCTCAAAGGCAAGAACATGACCACGGTCGGCGAGTTCACCGTGATGCGCGGGGAAACCATTCCGCTCGTCTTGAGCTATGCGCGCTCGCACCGGCCCGTCCCGCCGGCGCGCGATCCGACCGCCTCGTTGGAGGCAACCGAAAAATTCTGGACGGAGTGGACGGCGAAATGCCGCCCGGCTGGCGAATGGTCCGATGCCGTGCAGCGCTCAATGATAACGCTCAAGGCGCTCACCTATGCGCCGACCGGGGGCATCGTCGCGGCGCCGACGACGTCGTTGCCCGAGTGCGTTGGCGGTGAACGCAATTGGGACTACCGCTTTTGCTGGTTGCGCGACGCCACGCTCACGCTGCTTGGCGCCATGCATGCCGGCTACTACGAGGAGGCCGAAGCCTGGCGCGAATGGCTGTTGCGCGCGGTCGCCGGCAGTCCCGACCAGCTGCAGATCATGTACGGCATTGGCGGCGAGCGCCGGCTGTCCGAATGGACCGTCGACTGGCTGCCGGGCTACGAGAAATCGGCGCCGGTGCGCATCGGCAACGCCGCCCACACCCAGCTGCAGCTCGACATGTTCGGCGAGATCATGGACGTGCACCATCAGGCACGGCGTGGCGGGTTGACCACCAACGATTCGGGATGGGACGCGCAAATCAAATTTCTTGAACATCTGACGCGGATTTGGCGCAAGCCGGACCAGGGGATTTGGGAGATGCGCGGCCCAGCGCAGCATTTCACCTATTCCAAGGTCATGGCCTGGGTAGCCTTCGATCGCACCATCAAGAGCGCCGAAAGTTTCGGGCTCGAAGGGCCGCTCGACGACTGGCGCCGATTGCGTGACGAGATTTGTGATGACGTCTGCATCCATGGCTACAACGACAAGCTCGGCACATTCGTGCAGGCGTATGGCTCCGATCAGCTCGACGCCAGCCTATTGCTGTTGCCGAACGTCGGCTTTCTGCCAGTAACCGATCCACGCATCGCCGGCACCATCAAAGCGATCGAGCAGAGGCTGCTCCGTGACGGTCTGGTCATGCGCTACAGCACCGAGAACGTCGAAGACGCGCTGCCGCCCGGCGAGGGCGCGTTTCTTGCCTGCAGCTTCTGGCTGGTCGATGCCTACATCTTGCAGGAGCGACTCGACGAAGCCGAAAACCTGTTCCGCCGCTTAGTCGGGCTTTGTAACGAGGTCGGGCTGTTGAGCGAGGAATACGATCCGAGCTCCAAGCGCCTGAGCGGAAATTTTCCGCAGGCCTTTTCGCACGTCGCTCTGGTCAACAGCGCCTACAATCTGACGCGCGTGCGCAAGCCCGTGCATCAGCGCGCCCAGGACGACCACGCCCCGCCCGCGGCCGTGCGGGAGAAGGTTAGCTCCTGATAAAGGTGCCGTTGCGCAGCTCGGCGACCGCCTGCTCGAGCTGTGCGCGCGTATTCATCACGATCGGCCCGTACCAGGCCACCGGCTCCTCGATCGGCTTACCGGACACCAGCAGGAAGCGGATGCCGCGCTCGCCGGCCTGGACCTCGATCTCGTCGCCAGAGTCGAACAGCACCAGCGACCGGTCGCCCACCGGCTCGCGCATGAGTAGCTCCTCGCCGTCGACCTGTTTCTCGGTGAGGACACCGAAGGGTCGCGACGCAGCGGCAAAACGACCATTGCCCTCGAAAATGTATGCGAAGGCATGGCGCTCGGTTTCAACTTTCAGCTTTTTACGATTACCGGCCGGCACCGCGATGTCGAGGTAGCGCGGGTCGGCGGCTACGCCATTGACCGGGCCCTTTTTGCCCCAAAACTCGCCGCACACAACGCGCACGCGTGTGCCGTCGTCGTCGACGACTTCGGGAATCTCACCCGCTTTGATGTCCTGATAGCGCGGCGCCGTCATTTTCAGTGACGATGGCAGGTTGGCCCAGAGCTGAAAGCCGTGCATGCGGCCCTGCGCGTCGCCTTGCGGCATCTCCTGATGCATGATGCCGCGGCCCGCGGTCATCCATTGTATGTCGCCGGCGCCAAGCGTGCCGCGATTGCCGAGGCTGTCGCCGTGTTCGACCGTGCCGGAGAGCACATAGGTGATGGTCTCGATGCCGCGATGCGGATGCCAGGGAAAACCGGCGAGATAATCCTGCGGCCGATCGTTGCGGAAATCATCAAGCAGCAGGAAAGGATCGGTCTCTTGGGTATCGCCAAAGCCGAAAGCGCGGCGCAACTTCACGCCGGCGCCTTCGATCGTCGGCTTGGACTGCACGATGCGTTTGATGGGGCGAATGGACATGACCGTGACGCTCGCGCTGCGCCGCGAGCCTCCCACATTGTGGTTTGTTAGCACGCTAAATAAATGCGACGGGCGCGGCCGCAAGAAGGCACACCGGTGATACTGGACGGAGTTCTGCGCAAGGTAACGACCTGACCGATCCCCATCATCTGCATTCGAGGCCGGTTTGGCCGTTTTCAATCAGTTGCATAATTCGTTGAATGGCGGCTCTGCAGGGCATGGCGGAATCGACGATGTGCCGCCGCCCGGGCCTGTGCTCGACCCGCTGGTCGATGCGCTGTTCGATCCGGAACCGCTCCTCGCACCATAACCTCCGGTGTTCGGGCCGGTGACGATGTTGCAAAAAGTTGCCATCATTTCCTCCATGCAGAAGACACCGGTGATCGGCGCTTGTACCGATCCCGTTGTGCTGCCTTGCGTCGGCGCTCGACCGTTTGGCGTCGCCAATTGCGCGGCGGTAGGCGACGCCGTGAAGACCAGTGCCACGATGATGGCGAATTTGTCCATATCGGCCGCTGGCGCGCGCTGCTCCAGCACCCATCGGGCCAGGCGAGGCGCTGCGCACATCGCCCGATTGCCGTTGGCTCGCAGGCGCACCAAAGGAAACCGAGCCGCTCCTTGGTTTGTTCCGCGACCGCTTTCGTC
>JBKPIZ010000372.1:0-8722 GCA_046730495.1 Pseudomonadota bacterium | reverse complement strand
GTTCGCGCATAGTCGGTCGCGATCGGCGTCGAGCGAAACACGTATTTATAGCCGCGCGTTGTGATATTGAGCGCCGAGGAATCGCCGACCATGAATGGGATGCCGTAACGCTCGGCGACCGGCGTCGCCGTAAAGGTGCAGGAGGATTGATAGGCGCCCATCAGCGCATTGACCTTGTCCTCGGTGATCAGCCGCGTCGCCAATTGCTGGGCCTGCGAAGGATTGCCCTGATGGTCGACGAAAACGACTTCGAGCTTGGCGCCGCCCAAATGCGGCAAGCCCGCCGTTGTGGCGAGCGGCAAATTGCCTAATTCCGGGTGCGCATTATTGACGATGTCGGCGGCGACCTCGATCGCCGCTTTCGATGCCTGTCCCGCCGCCGCCGCATTGCCGGTGAGCGGCATCAGCACGCCGATTTTCACGGTTTCGGCGGCAAAAGCCGCGTTAGTGCCGAACGCGATCGCTGCAATGGAGAGCGCGGCAAAGCACCACGAGGTTTTTTTCATTAGTTTCCTCCCTAAAATCGACCGCCGGACAGTGCTCCCCGTTGTCGGTTGCGGCCCTGTTCCCTACTCTTGCGGCCACGGTAGGTAGACCAGCGCGGCCAGTCAATCGCGCGTGCTGCGCGTCAAAAACGCAGGAGGGACGAATTGGCCGAGCACTATGACGTTACGATCGCCACAGTGCGACCGGGCACGCATCCGCGGGCGCTTGCCGTGCTGGAGAAGACACTCGTCAATGATCCCGACCTGTTGGCGTGCTGGTACTCCGAAATCGGTGCGCTCAATCGTATTCTGATCATCCGCAAATCGGTCGATGCCGACGCCGCGATTCAAAACCGCTTCGCCGCACTGAACGCACGGAACCCGTTCGGCATCGGCGAATTCATCACCGATCTTTCGCTCGACACTTACGTGCCGTTCGATTTCATGCCGCCCCTGCAACCGGGTACGTTTGGGCCCTGCTACGAGGTGCGCAGCTACGTGCTTAAGCCAGACGGCTTGGCGCCGACCATCGAACTGTGGCGCAAGGCCGTGCCGGGCCGCGCGGACGTGTCGCCATTACTGGCGGCGATGGTCGCGGTCACCGGCGCCGCGATCCGCTTCATGCATATCTGGCCCTATAAGTCTTACGACGAGCGCGCACGGCTGCGCGAGAAAGCCGCGGCCGATGGCGTGTGGCCGCCACCCGGCGGACCGGGTCATTTGATTTCACAGCAGGCCGACATCTATTTGCCGGCGGCGTTCTCGCCGATGCGGTGAACAAGGAAGTCACCGCGCCGCGGCTTGCTCCATCGCCAGCTCGGCCTTCAGGCTGTCGAGATCGCGATAGATCGAAGCGACGGCAAGCGCGCGGCCATCGCGCCGATACCGCAACAGGCAGTCCTTCGCCTTGACGTCGCCCTCGACCGTGATCGTGTCCCAGCGCTCGGCATGGCCGATATAATTGATCGGCACGTCATAATGCTGGCTCCAGAAGAACGGCACCGCGTCGAAGCGCTCTTTGTACCCGAGCATGTTGGCGGCCGCGGTCTGACCTTGGCGCTCGGCCACGACCCAGTGCTCGACCCGGATGCGTTCGCCGGAATGCGGATCGGGCCAGCGCGCGATGTCGCCGGCGGCGTAGATATCCGGCGCGCTGGTTTGCAGATATTCGTTCACCGTGAGCCCGCGATCGATCGCGAGTCCGGCTTGTTCGGCGAGCGCCAGGCGCGGTCGCACCCCGACGCCGATTACGACGAGATCGGCGTCGAGCGTGCCGCCGCTCCTGAGCACGGCGCGCTTGCCGTCGATCGC
Organism: Pseudomonadota bacterium; assembly: GCA_046730495.1. Classification (GTDB taxonomy): domain Bacteria; phylum Pseudomonadota; class Alphaproteobacteria; order Rhizobiales; family Xanthobacteraceae; genus BOG-931. The sequence goes on along the minus strand of JBKPIZ010000372.1, from coordinate 6,926 downwards.
CGTCGCCGTGTCCTGCAGATGAAACACGACGCCGTGCTCCTCATGCAGCGCGCGCACGAAATCGCCGAGCGCGGGACCGAAAACGCGCTCCATCGGCCGCACCTCCGGCGCCGCCACATGCACCTCGACGCCACGGGTGCGCAGCGAAGCCGCCACTTCAAGCCCGATGAAGCTCGCGCCGATGACCAGCGCGCGCTTTGCGCCCTTCGCTGCGCCAATGATGGCGCGGCAATCGGCGAGCGAGCGCAAGGTATGGACATGAGCCTGATCGGCGCCGGGGATCGGCAGCCGCGCCGGCTCGGCCCCGGTCGCCAGCAACAGCCGGTCGTAGGCCAAGCGCTCACCGCCGGTGAGCGCGACTTGCCGTTCTCGGGGATGGATGCTGGCGACTTTGGTCTTCAGGCGCAGATCGATATTGCTCTCGGCGTAGAAATCGTCGGGACGCAGCGGCAGCCAGTCCTCCGGCGCGCTGCCGGCGAGATAATCCTTCGACAGATTGGGCCGATCGACCGGCGGCGCATCGTCGTCGCTGAGCATGACGATGCTGCCGCGGTATTCGCGCCGGCGCAGCGTTTCGGCGGCGGCAAAGCCCGCGGCGCCTCCGCCAATGATGATGATTTTTTGCGGCGCGTCTGCTTTCGCCTTTGCGCCGCGCGGGCTTGGCTGCTCGCGCTTGTCCTTGACCACAATGCGGCTGTCGCGGCGCTCAACTTTCCAGCATGCGAGCGGGCTTAATGCCGGCGCCCGCACCGCTTCGCCGGTGCGCAGATCGAAGCAGGCGTGATGCCAGGGACAGCGCACGCTGTCGCCGGTGATGAGACCCTCGGCGAGCGGGCCGTGATAATGCGTGCAATGGGCGGCAACGGCGAAAATCTCGTCACCGCTTTGCACCAGCAGCACCTCCTCGTCGCCGACGTGGCCGAGGAGCTTGCCGTCGACAAAATCGGTCAGCGCGACACCCTGGGTGAGATCCGGGCCCTGCGATTTATTCTCGTCCTTGTTATCGTCTTGGGCCATCGCTGTGCTCCTAGCTCATCTTGCACTCAGTGTTGCGGTCACTCGATCATGCCGAGGAACTGCCGGCGCAGCTCGGCATCGTCACGAAAGCATCCCAGCATACGGCTGGTGACCAAACTGCTGTCCGGTTTGTGGACCCCGCGCGTGGTCATGCAATGATGCACCGCCTTGATAACTACGCCGACGCCTTTTGGTTTGAGCACGGCATCGATTGTATTGGCGATCTGGGCGGTCATTTTTTCTTGAATTTGCAAGCGCCTGGCGAATGCCTGCACCACGCGGGCGAGCTTGCTGATGCCGACGACACGGTCGCGCGGGACGTAGGCGACGCAAGCTTGCCCGATGATGGGCGCGATGTGGTGTTCGCAATGACTCTCGAAGCGAACGTCGCGCAACACCACCATCTCGTCATAGCCGTCGATCTCTTCGAAAGATTTTTGCAAGATCTCGGCGGGATCCTCGCCATAACCGCAAAAGAATTCCTCGAGCGCGCGAACGAACCGTGCCGGCGTCTCGATCAAGCCTTCGCGCTCGGGATCGTCGCCCGCCCAGCGAATGATGGTGCGTATCGCGGCCTCGACCTCGGCGCGCTCGGGCCTGCTGTTGCGATACAGGCTTTGCAACGGCTGCAAGGGTTGCGAGGGTTGCGAGGGTTGCGAGGGTTGCGAGGATTGCAAGGGTTGGAAGGCGTGGACAGTGCCGTTCATGCATCGTCTCCTTTGGCGGGTCTTGTTGTCACGGCTTTTGGTCCCGCCGCTTTAAGTGATACGTGAGTGAGATGGATCGAGCGGGCAGAAAATTCCGGACTATTTGTCCAGTGCGAGCCGGTTGAGCACGCCGGCGGTGAGCCGCTCGCAGCGAAGCCCGGCGAACGGAAAGGCATCCATCATGACCGGGCCGATTTGTTTGTTGAGTTGATCGCGCAGCAGTTGGCGCGCCCGGTGCAGCCGGGTTTTCACGGTTTCGGGTCTAATACGCAGAAGATTCGCGGTTTCCTCGACGCTCATGCCCTCGATGACGCGCGTGACAAAAACCACGCGATAGACTTCAGGCAAAGCATCGGTCGCGTTCTCGACCAGCTGAAGGATTTGTCGCTGCGCCATGGTTCGTTCTGGATCCTCGTTCGCTGCCGATGAGGGAAATGGGATGATTTGGGCTTCCGGCACGGCTTCGAGGCTCGCGAAATCCGAAGCGGCCGGCTTGCGCCGCAAGCGGCCGAGCGCCTCGTTCATGACGATGCGGGCAAGCCAGCATGCGAGCGGCGATTCGCCGCGATAGGTCGCGAGATGAGTAAACGCCGCGACATAGGCCTCCTGCACCGCATCTTCGGCTTCGGTGCTGTTGCGCAGCACACTGCGCGCGATCCGATAGAGCCTTTGATTGTGCTGCTGCATGATCGTGGCAAACGCGTCCGCGTCGCGGCCGAGTGCGCGCCGCACCAGTTCGGCATCGTCTAATGCGGCAAGGTTCGCCTTCCTGACTGCCGGTTGCACCATGACGGTTCCCTTTCGCTCCTTAGATGCGGATGGCGGCGAGAGGTTCCCAATAAAAACACCGTGTTGCGTGTTCCCATTCCCGGCCCGGGGCGCGCTGGCGCGCGCCAGAGTACAAGCTTGTTGGGGAGGGTAAGGGCGGCGAAGACTAGCGCGGCATGCCCTGCGAGCTGGCTATCTCGGTTTGAAACCCCGATTCCCGGATCAGCCTTGCGCCATCGGCGCGCTGTTGCCGCTTTTGCCATCGAAGGTGCGGCGGTTGTCCGCCGCGTCTTCCGGGGTGTCGATGCGTGCGTGCCAATCGATGATCATGACGAACACTTCAGTTGTTCTTGCAGCGCGGTGGCGACGCGCGCGATCACGGCATTCCAATCCGCCAAGGCCGATTGCCGGAACACGCGCACTGTCGGATACCACGGTGTGGATTCGCCATCGAGCATCCAGCGCCAGTCCGGCGCGAACGGCACCAAGACCCAGGCCGGCCGGCCCGTCGCGCCGGCCAGATGCGCCGGCGCGGTGTCGGCGGTGATAAGAAGGTCACACAGCGAAAGCACCGCGGCGGTGTCGTTAAAATCGGCAAGCTCGCCGCCGAGATGGGTGAGCTGCGTCGTCGCGCCGAGTTGCGTCGCGTCGCTATTGCGCACATCGCGCTGAATGCTGATAAAGCTCGCCGGCATTGCCAATAACGGGGTCAATGTCGACAGCGCAATCGAGCGATTGCGGTCGTTGTCGTGCGCCGGATTGCCGGCCCAGGCCAGCGCGATGCGCGGGTGCGGCAGTTTTTCGATCCGTGCCGACCATTTTTGCAGATGCGCTTGGTCGGCCGACAGGTACGGAATTTGCGCCGGCACGACTGGCAATTCGGTTTTGCGCGCCAGCGGCAGCGAGCCGAGCGGGCAATGCACGTCGAACGGCGGCGGCGCTTCGCCGCGCGCCACCACCGCGGTGACGCCATCGAGCCGCGCGAGCAGCGATTTAAGTTCCGGCTGCACTTCAAGCACGACTTTGGCGCCTTGCGCGGCGACAAACGGCGCGTAACGCGCGAACTGGATTGTGTCGCCAAGTCCCTGTTCGGCGTGCAGCAGGATCGTCTTGCCGGAAATCGGCGTGTCGCCGAGCCACAAGCGCCGACCGCGGTTTTTCTGCGCCGGCGCACCGGTCCGGCGCCAGCGCCATTCATAGTCCGCAAAGCCGGCCCGATAGTCGCCGATCGTGAGCAGCGCCAGCGCACGGTTGAAATGTGCGTCGGCATTGTCCTGGCGCCGGGCCAAGACTTCGTCGTAGCTGGCGATCGCTTCCTTAAAGCGCCGCAACTGCGCCAGCGCCATGCCGCGATTGAGCCAACCCGCGACATAGTCGGGCGTGGCGGCGACGGCGCGCTCATTGGCGGCGACCGCCTCGGCATAGCGGCCGAGCTTGATGAGAACGACGCCGCGGTTGAAATGCGCCACCGGATGCTGCGGGGAGAGCGCCAGTGCGCCATCGAAATCGGCCAGCGCGCGGTCGAGATTTTCGAGTTTGGCCTGCGCGAGCCCGCTATTGAGGCGAGCCTCGAAATGCGCCGGCTTGCGGGCGAGCACGGTGCCCAATTCGGCCAGCGCCTCGCGCGGCCGATCCAGCGCCAAGAGCGCGTTGGCGTGCTGATAGAGGATATCGACATCGTCGGGCGCCAGCGCGCGGGCCTTTTCGAATGATTGCAGCGCGTCGATCGGGCGCTTCTGCGCATACTGGGCCTGGCCGAGATTGCACCAGACCGCCGCGATCCGTGGATTGACCTTGATTGCGGCGCTGAACAGGCGCTGCGCCTCGCCGAACTGGCCTTGCTGCATCTTGATCGCGCCGAGGAGATTGAGCGCATCGAAATGATCGGGCGCGGCCTTGAGCACGCGCGCATAGATTCGCTCCGCCTCGCGCAACTGTCCCTGCCGGTGCAGCGCCACGCCTTCGCCAAAGGCCTGACCGAGATTGAACGGTATCGAACTTGTTTTCATCGCCTCGCACTCATAGCCGATTGATGCGGGCGATGCGGCGGGTGGTCTCGACCGGCGTTTCCCCATCGGATTTCGCCTTGAGCGCCAGGGCGCGCCGCGCCGCCGGGCGTTCGAGACATCGCACCAGCCAATTCTTCAGATGCGGCCACGCCGACAAATCCATGTCGATGGCCCGGCTGACTACCGCCGCCACATTGAGATCGGCGACAGTGAAGTCCGGGCCGAGCAGATAAGGACTTTCGGATACCGCCGCATCGAGCACCGCAAACGGCGCCGCCAGCACATTGAGCGCTTCCTCGCGCAAGCCCGCGTCGCGCTCATCGGGCGGCAGACGCACGGCATGAAGCGACCAGATATTGACGCCGCGGTCGACTTCGGCGACCGCCCAGAAGCTCCACTGCCAGACCCGCGCCTCGTCTTCGAGCGCGGTGGGATAGAGCGCGCCGTGCGCATACTTCTTGGCGAGATAGAGCGTGATCGCGAGCGATTCCGGCAGCACGAAGTCGCCGTCGACGATCAGCGGCAGCCGGCCATTGGGATTGAGTGCCAAAAACTCCGGCTTGCGCGCGCCGGCTTCGCCGATCTCGATCGGCACGTGCTCGTAGGCGAGCTTAAGCTCTTCGGCGATCCACAAGGCGCGGAACGCGCGCGTGCGGGCGACGCCGTAAATCTTCAAGCTGGACATTCCATTTCCCTCGCCCTTTCCCTCGCACGCTTCTTCGATCCATCCACCATACTCGACAATCGGCGTGTTCGGCCAATATGCTTCGCACGTCTAAAGCGAAAAGCTTTTGGGGCGGAGACAATCATGCCATCGGCGCAAAGCCGCGTCGTTTTTCTCACCGGAGCAGCGGGCGGCATCGGTCTTGCGATGACGGATGCGCTCTTGGCTGCAGGCCATCGCGTCGCCGCGGTCGATCGCGATGCCAAAGCGCTCGAGCGGCTCGCGGCCCGGCAGCCCGACGCCAAGGATCGCCTACATCTCATCTTCGCCGATCTTACCCATGCTGAGAGCTGCGAGGGCGCCGTCGCTGCGGCGCGTGCGCATTTTGGCGCGATCGAAGCCGTCATCAACAATGCCGGCATCGGCATGAGCAGCGTCCGGCCCGACGCCGAGGCCCGCGCGCGGGGCATTGAAGAACTCACGCCCGAAATTTGGGACGGCTTCATGGCGATCTTTGTGCGCGCGCCGCTCATCCTGGTGCACGCCGCATTGCCGGACATGAAGACGCCCGGCTTCGGCCGCATGGTCAATAACACCACAAGCTATGTCACCATGCTGCGCGTGCTGCCCTACGGCGCAGCCAAGGCGGCGCTCGAATCGATGTCGGCGGTGTGGGCCAAAGAGCTCGACGGCTCCGGCATCACAGTGAACGTGCTGGTGCCGGGCGGTCCGACCGATACGCCGCTGATAGCCGACGCGTCCGGCTGGCCGCGCGACAAGATGCTGCGCCCGGAGATCATGGGCCCGCCCACGGCATGGCTTGTTTCGGACGAAGCTAAAAATTTTTCCGGCCGCCGCATCACCGCGGCGCGCTGGGACAAGAACCTTCCGGCAGCGCAAGCGGCTGCGCGCGCAAGCCGCGCCATCGGCTGGCCCGAACTATCCGCCGACGCCGTCTGGCTGACCGGCGGCAAAAGCTAGGCGCTCATAGTTTTGGCCGTCCGCGCTGTTGTCATCCCAACGCGGCCGCCACCGCCTTGCCGCAGGCCACTGTGTTCGCCGCGCCGCCAAGATCGCCGGTGCGGATTTTCGGTTCGGCAAGCACCTGCTCGATCGCTTTGACGATCGAGGCAGCGGCTTCGGGCTCGCCGAGATGATCGAGCATCATCGCGCCGGACCAGATCTGGCCGATCGGATTGGCGATGCCCTGCCCCGCAATATCGGGCGCCGAGCCGTGCACCGGCTCGAACACGGAAGGAAATTTGCGCTCGGGATTGATGTTGCCGGATGGCGCGATGCCGATGGTGCCGGTACAGGCCGGACCGAGATCGGAGAGGATGTCGCCGAACAGGTTCGACGCGACCACCACGTTGAATCGGTCCGGCTTGAGCACGAACAGGGCCGAGAGAATATCGATGTGATACTTGTCCCATTTGATGTCGGGGAAATTCTTCGCCATGGCTTCGACGCGCTCGTCCCAATACGGCATGGTGATCGCGATGCCGTTCGATTTGGTCGCCGAGGTGAGATGCTTCTTCGGCGTCTTGCGGGCGAGCTCGAAGGCGAATTTGAGCACGCGATCGACGCCGACGCGCGACAGCACGGTTTCCTGCACCACGACTTCGCGCTCGGTGCCAGCAAACATGCGCCCGCCGATCGCGGAATATTCGCCTTCGGTGTTCTCGCGCACCACCCAGAAATCGATGTCGCCGGGCTTGCGACCCGCCAGTGGCGACGGCACGCCCGGCATCAGCCGCACTG
>JBKPIZ010000371.1:0-3326 GCA_046730495.1 Pseudomonadota bacterium | reverse complement strand
GGATGCGATGGCACCAGCCGGAAAGGCGGACCTCGGCGCCGATGTCGGCCTCGCGGAGCGCGCCGCAGGTATGGGTGCGATAGCGATGCATGTTCATTCCAAAAATCGATGAGAAGCGGCGCACAAGCGCATGGCCGTGCTTGCTTTGTCAAGCACTGCCGCAAACAAGGCGCTTGCCGCCTCGACAGGACGGCGGCGATCTGCACACTCCGGCGCAGCGGATGAAAATGAAGCGGAAATCGACCAGCAAAACCAGCCTCGCGGCGACCGAAATTACCGCGGCCGACGCCGTGGTTGCGACGTTGGTCTCCCACGGCCTCGATACGATCTATGCCTTGCCCGGCCTGCAGAACGACCCGCTGTTCGACGCGCTGTTCCGCTTTTCCGACCGGCTTCGCACCATCCACACCCGCCACGAGCAAGGCGCCGCATATATGGCGCTCGGCGCCGCGCTCGCGACCGGCAAGCCGGCGGCCTATGCGGTGGTGCCGGGACCTGGTTTCCTGAATTCCGCGGCGGCGCTGCTCACGGCCTATTCTATGAACGCGCCGGTCCTGGCCCTGATCGGGCAGATTCCACACGACGATATCGGCCGTGGGCTCGGCCATCTGCACGAGATCCGCGACCAGACCGGCATCATCAAGCGGCTGGTGGATCACGTCAGGCGCATCGCCGGACCGCGCGACGCCTCGCGCGCCACGGCTTTGGCCTTGCGCGCGATGCATATGGGACGGCCCGGTCCGGCGGCGATCGAATGCGCGATGGACGTCTGGAGCCGATCGGCGCCGGTGACAGTGCAGCAGCCATTATCTATTCCGCCGCCGAAAATCGATGCGGCGGCGATCCGCCGCGCCGCCAAGCGACTCGGCGCCGCCAAGCCCGTCTTGATCGTGTGTGGCGGCGGCGCGCAAGGCGCCGCGGAAGAAGTAACAGCACTTTCCGCCATGCTGCAGGCGCCGGTGCTTGGTTTTCGCCGCGGCCGCGGCGTGCTCGACAGCCGCGATCCGTTGAGCGTCACGCTGCCGCTCGGCCGCGACCTGTGGGGCGAAGCCGATGCCGTTCTTGCTGTCGGCACGCGACTGCTGTGGCCCATGACGCATTGGGGCATCGATCGCGATCTCGCCATCATCCGCGTCGACGCTGATGCGAAGGAACATAATCGCCTGCATCGGCCCGCAGTGGCTTTGACCGGCGACGCCAAGCCAATCCTGCAAGCTCTCCTCGCCGAACTGCCGGCGCACAATCACAAGCGCGCCGCGCGCGCGGCGGAGATGCGCGAGCGTCAGGCCATTTGGCGCAAACGGATGGAAAGGCTTGTCCCGCAAATCGAATTTCTCGAGGCGATTCGCGCCGAGCTTCCCGAGGACGGAATCTTTGTCGACGAGGTCACGCAGATCGGCTTTGCCGCGCGGCTATTGTTCCCGGTCTACAAACCGCGCACATTTCTCTCACCTGGTTATCAGGATCCGCTGGGCTGGGGTTTTGCGACCGCGCTCGGTGCGCAACATGCGCGGCCCGACGTGCCGGTCGTGGCGATCTCCGGCGATGGCGGCTTCTTGTTCACCGCGACCGAGCTCGCCACCGCGATGCGTCACAAAATTCCGCTCACAACGATTGTGTTCAACGATTTCGGCTACGGCAATGTGCGGCGCATCCAACAGGAACGCTACGGCAATCGTCAGATCGGCACCGATCTGTGGAACCCGGATTTCGCTACCTTCGCCAAAAGCTTCGACGCCGCAGCGGAGCGCGCCACCACGCCCGAACAATTGCGCGCAGCGCTGCGCCGCGCGTTGCGGCGGCGCGATGTGCCGACTGTCATCGAAGTGCCGGTTGGCGCCATGCCGAGCCCGTGGGAGTTCATTTTCATGGACAAGATTCGGGGGAAGTAAATAACCAGTGACAACTCACTTTCCACTCATTCCCGCGAAAGCGGGAATCCAGACTGGGTCCCCGCTTCCGCGGGGACGAGCGAGGCTAATGATCCACCGCTTTGAATCTGGCCCTTGCCGCAGCGCCGCACCTGAACGACATTAAGAATCGCCGATGATTCCTCATTCCGTTTCCACCGCCCCGCCCCCGCTCCGGCCGATCCAGCCGATCACGGCGACTTCCGAATTGGCCGACGCCTGCCGGCGCATGGCCAAATATCCCTTCATCACCATCGACACCGAATTCCTGCGCGAGACCACCTATTATCCCCTGCTCTGCGTGGCGCAGATGGCCTCTGCCGACGAAGCCGTGGTGATCGACGCGCTGGCGCCCGGCATCGATCTGGCGCCGTTCTATGCCCTGATGGCGAACGAGAAGGTCACGAAGGTCTTTCATGCCGCGCGCCAGGACATCGAAATCGTCTGGCACGCCGCCAAACTCATCCCGCATCCGATTTTCGACACCCAGGTCGCCGCCATGGTGCTCGGCTATGGCGATTCGATTTCCTACGACCAGCTGGTGCAGCGGATCACCGGCGACGCGCTCGACAAGTCGCATCGCTTCACCGACTGGACGCGGCGGCCGCTCTCCGAAGCGCAGCTGCGCTACGCGATCTCGGACGTCACGCATTTACGTGAAGTCTATCTGAAGCTCGTCGAGGATCTGCGCCAGCGCGGCCGCGCCGAATGGGTCGAAGACGAAATGCGCGTTCTCACCTCGCCCGAGACCTATCGGCTCGAACCGGAGAATGCCTGGCAGCGGCTGAAAACGCGGGTGCGCAAACCGAAGGAGCTGGCGGTGCTGATCGAGGTCGCCGCCTGGCGCGAGCGCGAGGCGCAGGCGCGCGACGTGCCGCGTTCGCGGGTGCTCAAGGACGAAGTCATCGCCGACATCGCGGTGCAGGCGCCGACCAGTGCCGAGAACCTGACGCATCTGCGCTCGCTGCCGAAGGGCTTTGAGCGCTCGCGCTGGGGCGAGGCCATCCTCGCGGCGGTTGCGCGCGGCTTGGCGCGCGATACCAAGACTCTACCGCGGCCAATGCGCGCGCAATCCGCCGCCAATGGCGCGGCGGTGGTCGAACTCCTCAAAGTGCTGTTGCGGATGGTGTCGGAACGCCACCACGTCGCCGCCAAGGTCATCGCCACCGTTGACGATCTCGAGCGCATCGCCGCCGATGATGCCGCCGACGTGCCGGCGCTCACCGGCTGGCGGCATGAACTGTTCGGCGAAAAGGCGCTGGCGCTCAAGCACGGTAGGCTGGCGTTGACGATGGAAAAGGGCCACGTCGCGCTGGTGGAACGCGGCTAGGCGCTCGCTATCGTACCGGCCAAAATTTGCGCAGCCAGGATTGTCCGGCCTGTTCGCGCGCGTGCGCGTCGTGATCGGCTTTTCGG
>JBKPIZ010000370.1:0-11214 GCA_046730495.1 Pseudomonadota bacterium | reverse complement strand
GCTGGCGAGTTCCACCCATCGCGGCTCATCCAGCATCGATCCCGCGTTGGCGAGCGCTGCGATCATCAACCCGTTCCAATCGGCAAGCACCTTGTCGTCAAGGCCGGGTCGCACCCGCAAGGCGCGCACGGACAGGAGCTTTTCGCGCAAAGCCGCAAGCCGCGCCTCCTCGGCATCGCCGCGTGACAGCGGTGTCAGCCGGTTGAGAATATTGTGGCCTTCGAAATTGCCGGCGGGCGTCACGTCATAGAGCCGGGCAAAAAATTCGCCGTCCTCGATGCCGAGCTGCCGGATTACTTCGTCATAGGACCAGACGTAGAATTTTCCCTCCTCGCCTTCGGAGTCGGCATCGAGCGACGCCGAAAAGGCGCCCTGCTCTGTGGTCATTTCCTGCTCGAGCCAGCCGACGGTCTCGTAAGCGCGGCGGCGATACAGATCCTTGCCGGTACGCCGGTAAGCGATCGCCAAAAGTTCGAGAAGCTGTGCGTTGTCGTACAGCATTTTTTCGAAGTGCGGCACGAGCCAGCGCTCGTCGACCGAATAGCGGGCGAACCCGCCGCCGAGATGGTCGTAAATGCCGCCCTCGCAGATGTGGTCGAGCGTGATTTCAACGGCCGCAAAATAGCGCGCGTCACCGGTGCGTAAGCCGGCGCGCCAGAGGCATTCGAACAGCGCGGCCTGTGGAAATTTCGGCGCGCCGCGCGTGCCGCCATTGACGGGATCGATGATCCCGCCAAGCTGTAGCGCGGCATTGTCGAGTTCGGCGCGTCCGATTGTTGCTGTACCGGCCGGCCGCGCCGCGGCCGCAAGCCGCTCCATCAGCGCCGCGCGATTGCGCTCGATCTTGGCCGGCTCTTCGCGGAACAGCCGCGCGATTTCGCGTAAGACGTCGACAAAAGCCGGCTTGCCATAGCGCGACGTCTTCGGGAAATAAGTCCCGCCCCAGATCGGCTCGCCGGCGGGCGTCAAAAACATCGTCAGCGGCCAGCCGCCATGCTCGCCGAGGTGATGGAGCGCCGCCATGTAGATCTGATCGATGTCGGGCCGTTCTTCGCGATCGACTTTGATATTGACGAACAGTTCGTTCATCACGCGCGCGGTCGGCTCATCTTCGAAGCTCTCATGCGCCATCACATGACACCAGTGACAGGCGGCATAACCCCCCGAAAGCAGGATTGGTTTGTTGCTGCGCTTGGCTTGCGCCAGCGCGTCGGGTCCCCAGGGCCACCAATCGACCGGGTTGTCCTGATGCTGCAGGAGGTACGGACTGGTCTCTGCGGCGAGACGATTGCGGCCCGGACCGGGGAGGTTTGGCGAGGCGGCCTGCGATGGCGTTGACGTCTGTGTTGACGGCGTCGTTGACATGGACGCACCGTAGCAAGTAGCGCGCATCGCGCGAAGCGCCGACCCCAATCGAGGCCAACCCTGCAGCATGGGCGATCGTTCCACTATCTTCGCACTGTCCTCCGGCAGGCCGCCGGCGGCCATTGCCGTGGTGCGCATTTCCGGTCCGCAGGCGCGGCTTGCCTTCGAACGGCTAACCGGCCGCGTGCCGCAGCCGCGTCAAGCGACGCTGGTGCGCGTGCGCGAGTCGGCAAGCGGGGAGCTGATCGATGAGGCGCTCGCGCTTTGGTTTCCGGCACCGCACAGCGAAACCGGCGAGGACGTCGCGGAGTTGCAGCTGCACGGGGGTCACGCGGTCATCGCCGGCGTGCTGAAAGCGCTCAGCGCGGTCAAAGATTGCCGCATGGCCGAACCGGGCGAATTCACGCGGCGCGCTTTCGAAAACGGCAAGCTCGACCTCACGGCAGTCGAAGGGCTCGGCGACCTCATTGCCGCCGAGACGGCGGCGCAGCGGCGGCAAGCATTCCATCAATTGAAGGGACTGATCGGTGACCGCGCCGAAGCGTGGCGCCAGCACCTGATCGACGCGCTGGCACTGGTCGAGGCGCGCATCGATTTTTCCGACGAAGCCGATGTGCCGGAGGATTTGATAAGGCCGGCGGCGAAAATCGCGCGGAGCCTGCGCGATGAAATTGCTGCCGCGCTGGCCGACGGCGGCCGCGGCGAACGGCTGCGCGACGGACTCGTCGTTGCCATTGCCGGGCCGCCGAATGCCGGCAAGTCGACGCTATTCAACCGATTGGCCCGGCGCGAGGCGGCGATCGTTTCACCTTTCGCCGGCACCACCCGCGATGTGATCGAGGTCCATCTCGATCTCAATGGCTATCCCGTGACCGTCCTCGACACCGCCGGCATTCGCGACAGTGTCGAACCGGTGGAGCAGGAGGGCGTACGTCGCGCCCGCGCCCGCGCCGCTGCAGCCGATTTGGTGCTGTGGGTCACTGACGTATCGGTCAAAGGCCGATCCAGTGCGCAATTGCCGGGACTAAAAAGCGACGCGCCGCAATGGCTCGTGGAAAACAAAATTGATTTGCTCGAAGCGAGTGCACGCCGGCGATCGCTTGCCGGTTCGCGTCGGGATCCCAAAAGAGATGAATTTCAATTCGTTTTTTCGATTTCAGCAGAAGGCGGCGAGGGGCTCGATGCACTGTTCGGCGCGCTGGCTGAGTTCGCGAGCGACTCTTTTGCACTTGGCGAAGCAACGGTTGTAACGCGGGCGCGGCACCGTCGCGCACTTGAGGAAACCGCCGCAGCCTTGGACCGCGCGGTGGCGGAGACTGCTGCACAGACTCCGCGCGAGGAGCTGATCGCCGAAGAACTGCGCCAGGCGACCTCGGCCCTTGGCCGACTGACCGGCCGTGTCGATGTCGAAGACGTACTCGACAAGATCTTCCGCGACTTTTGCATTGGTAAATGATTGGTTAACAGAAGGCCCGGTTGCTGTTTCACGTGAAACAGCGGTTTGGCCGGCCCATTTTGACCGGCAATGGTGCATTCACTAGAACGGCTCCCGGATTTGGTAACGCAATGGATCGTGCCTTCGATGTGATTGTGGTTGGCGGCGGCCACGCCGGATGCGAGGCGGCGGCCGCGGCCGCGCGCACGGGAGCGCGCGTGGCGTTAGTCACGCAGCGCTTCGCAAGCGTGGGCGCGATGTCGTGCAATCCATCGATCGGCGGCTTGGGCAAAGGCCATCTGGTGCGTGAGATTGATGCGCTCGACGGGTTGATGGGCCGCGTCGCTGACGCCGCCGGAATCCAATTTCGCATGCTCAACCGCCGCAAGGGGCCAGCGGTGCGCGGCCCGCGCGCGCAGGCCGATCGCAAGCTCTACGCCGCGGCGATGCAGCACGCGATCTGCGCCACGGCAAATCTCACCGTGATCGAGGGCGAAGTCGACGACTTGCTCGGCAGCGAACGGGCAACGGGTGTTCGCCTTGGCGACGGGCGCGAGTTTCAAGCCGGCGCCGTAGTCCTGACCACCGGCACGTTTTTGCGCGGCCTCATTCATATCGGCGAGCGGCAGATTCCCGCAGGCCGGATGGGCGAGGGGCCGGCGCTCGGACTTTCGGCCACGCTTGAGCGTCTGGGGTTTCGGCTGGGGCGATTGAAGACCGGCACGCCAGCTCGGCTGGACGGTACGACCATCGACTGGCACGACGTCGAAATGCAGCCGGGCGACGATCCCCCCGAGCCATTCTCTATGCTCACCGCGCGCATCGTGAACCGCCAGGTCGAATGCGGCATCACGCGCACGACCGCGGCGACCCACGCCATCATTCGTGCCAATGTGCATCGCTCGCCGATGTATTCCGGTCAGATCAAGAGCCGCGGTCCGCGCTATTGCCCCTCGATCGAAGACAAGATCGTGCGCTTCGGCGAGCGCGACGGGCATCAGATTTTTCTTGAGCCGGAGGGCCTCGACGACACCACGGTCTATCCCAATGGGATTTCGACCTCGCTGCCGGAGGACGTCCAGGCGGCGCTGATCGCGACCATCCTGGGCCTCGAGCGGGCGCGTGTCGTTCGCCCCGGCTATGCCATCGAATACGACCACGTCGACCCCCGCGAGCTGCATCCAAGTTTGCAGACCAAGCGCCTGCCAGGCCTGTTTCTCGCCGGCCAAATCAACGGCACGACCGGCTACGAGGAGGCCGCCGCGCAAGGTCTTGTCGCCGGGCTTAACGCTGCGGCTTCCGCCGCCGGCGCCGTGTCGATCCTGTTCGATCGGGCCGAGGGCTATCTCGGCGTCATGATCGATGACTTGGTCACGCGCGGCGTCAGCGAGCCTTATCGGATGTTCACATCGCGCGCCGAATACCGGCTGACCTTGCGTGCTGACAACGCCGATCAGCGGCTGACGGGGAGGGGGATCGCACTTGGTTGCGTCGGAAGTGCGCGAGCGGAGCGTTACCGCGCCAAAATGGCAGCCCTGGAGTCGGCGCGAACCATGGCGCACTCACTCACCCTCACGCCGACCCAGGCCGCGCGCCACGGGCTCGCCTTGCGAAGGGACGGACAGCGCCGTTCAGCTTTTGAAATCCTGTCCTATCCAGAAATCGGTATCACCGATTTGGTGCGGATCTGGCCGGCCTTCGGTGAACTCGATCCCAAGACCGCCGTGCAGCTTGAGATTGACGCGAAGTATCACGTCTATCTCAGTCGCCAAGCCGCCGACGTGGAATCCTACCGCCGGGACGAGAGCCTCATCTTGGGCGAGGATCTCGATTACGCGACGCTGCCTGGACTCTCCAATGAGGTGCGCCAGAAATTACAGCTGCATCGCCCACGCACGGTCGGACAAGCAGGCCGCATCGATGGTGTGACGCCCGCCGCGTTGACGCTCTTGGTCGCGTATCTACGCCGCGCGCGCAGCGGCGTGGCGAGCAAATCGACACGTGGCGCAGCTTGACCTCACCGCAGATCGCGCCCGGGCACTGGCGCTCGTTCCTGTTTCACGTGAAACAGCGGCGTGTCTCGATCGCTTCGTCGCACTGCTGCTCGACTGGCGGGGTCGGATGAATTTGATCGCCGCTTCGACCGTGCCGACGCTATGGACGCGCCACATTGTCGATTCGCTGCAGCTCATCGCAATCGCACCGCAGGCCCGCAAATGGGCCGATCTGGGCTCGGGCGGCGGATTCCCCGGCGTGCCGATCGCTTGTGCGTTGGCTGAACAAGGCTCAGCGGAAGTCCACCTGATCGAGAGCAATAAAAAGAAGGCCGCTTTTCTGCGCGAGGCCGTTTGCGTCACCGGCGCGCCGGCCGTTGTTCACGCCGAGCGCGTTGCCGACTTCGCGGAGAGATTTCGCGGCGAACTTGACGCGGTGACGGCGCGCGCGCTTGCGCCATTGCCTGAATTGCTTTCAATCGCATATCCGCTGTTGAAAAGAGGCGCTCAGGGCCTGTTCCCTAAGGGACAAGATGTGGAAGCCGAATTGACCCAAGCGACTAAATGTTGGAGCATTCAGGCCTCTTTAGTTCCGAGTCGGACTGATCCAAAGTCGCGGGTGGTGGTGATTCGCGAGGCTAAGCCAAAGCGCAAAATAGCCCGGCTCCCGCTATCTTAGGTTGCATAGAGCACGCAGCGGTTGCGAAGGCCAAATGACAGAAGCCGCTCTATCGTCGCAAGTGGCGGACTTCTCCGCGCCTGACCAGGTGCGGTTGGCGCTCGCGACCAAGCCGCCGCGGGTGCTCGCCGTCGCTAACCAGAAGGGCGGCGTCGGCAAGACGACGACTGCAATCAATCTCGGCACTGCGCTCGCGGCGATCGGTGAGGACGTGCTCGTCATCGATCTCGACCCACAGGGCAATGCTTCGACCGGGCTCGGTCTTGACCGCCGCAACCGGCGCTATTCGACCTATGACGTATTGACCGCACAGGCGACGCTGCGCGACGCGATCGTGCCCACAGCAGTGCCGCGGCTACAGATCGCTCCGTCGACTCTTGATCTATCCGGACTTGAGCTTGAGATCGGTCAGGCGCGCGATCGGGCGTTCCGCTTGCGCAACGCGCTTGCGAGCTTGAATGCGCAGGACGGCACGCGTTTCACTTATGTCTTGGTTGACTGCCCGCCGTCGCTCAATCTGCTGACGGTCAATGCCATGGCGGCGGCCAACGCGATCGTCGTTCCTTTGCAATGCGAATTCTTCGCGCTCGAAGGATTGTCGCAACTTCTCAAGACCGTCGAATCGGTTCGCGCCCAGCTCAATCCGGAGCTCACAATCCACGGCGTCGTGCTGACCATGTACGACGCGCGCAACAATTTATCGTCCCAGGTGGTCGCGGACGTCCGTGAATTCATGGGCGCGAAAGTCTACGACACCATCGTTCCACGCAATGTGCGTGTCTCGGAAGCCCCGTCCTACGGCAAGCCTGTGCTGGTCTACGATCTCAAGTGCAGCGGCAGTGAAGCTTATTTGCGGCTCGCGACCGAGGTCATCCAGCGCGAGAAAATACTGTGCGCACAATGAGGCGCTGCGATGAGCGTTAATCCCGGAAAACTGGCCGAAGACCACGCTCGATCGCGATTAGGTCGCGGGCTCGCCGCCTTGATCGGCGACATGGCCGCCGAAACATCGGTCGATCGGCCGCGCGGGCAAAGGCGCTTGCCGACTGCTGCCTTGCGGCCCAGTCCGCGCAATCCGCGCCGCGCCTTTCCCGATGCCGAGCTCGACGAGTTAGTTGCTTCGCTGCGCGAGCGCGGAATCATTCAGCCGATCGTCGCACGGCCGGTGCAGGGCGCCGCGGACGTTTTCGAGATCATCGCCGGCGAACGCCGCTGGCGGGCGGCTCAGCGCGCCGGCTTGCACGAAGTGCCGGTGGTCATCATCGAAGCCAACGACGCCGAGGCGCTGCAGCTTGCGATCATCGAAAACGTGCAGCGTGCCGATCTCAATCCGCTAGAAGAAGCCGAAGGCTATCGCGCTTTGATCGAGGAGTTCGGCAACAGCCAGGACGAGATCGCCAAGATCGTTGGCAAGAGCCGCAGTCATGTGGCCAACACGCTGCGGCTTCTGAAACTGCCCGAAACGATAAAAGCATACATTCATGCCGGCAAGCTTTTTGCCGGCCACGCGCGGATGCTGATTGGGCAGCCAGACGCCGAAAGACTGGCCGAGGAAATTGTCGCCCGCGGGCTCAATGTGCGTCAGGTCGAAAGTCTCGCACGCGAAACGGGCGAGCGCGGCGGCAAATCGCGGGCACGGGCTGTGCGCCGCGCTGCGAAAAATGCCAATTTGGTTGCGCTGGAAAAACGCATATCGGATGCGCTTGGCCTTGCGGTCAGCATCAATGAAGCCAAGCGCGGCGGCGTTTTGACCATTCGCTACCGCAGCCTTGATCAACTCGACGATGTGCTGCGGCGATTGGAGAAGCGCTAGCGTCTCATCGTTAGCTGAACGAAAAGCCGGCCACTCGGGCCGGCTTTTGCTTTTTCAAACTCGCGGACTTGGCCGAGATTTACTCCGCCGCCGCTTGACCAGACGACGATCCGAACCGGCGCTCGATGTAATCAACGACGATCTTCTTGAAATCAGCGGCTAGCGTCGGGCCGCGGAGCGTCATCGCCTTTTTGCCGTCGATAAAAACCGGCGCCGTCGGTTGTTCGCCGGTGCCCGGGAGCGAAATGCCGATGTCGGCATGTTTGGACTCGCCAGGGCCGTTGACGATGCAGCCCATCACCGCGACGTTGAGGCCTTCGACGCCCGGGTAACGCGTCTTCCATTCCGGCATCGAGTCGCGGATGAAGCTCTGGATGCTGGCGGCGAGTTCCTGGAATGTCGTCGAGGTTGTGCGGCCGCAGCCGGGGCAGGCCGCGACCAGCGGCACGAATGTGCGCAACCCCAAGGTTTGCAGCAATTCCTGCGCGACCTTGACCTCGAGCGTACGATCGCCATTCGGCTCCGGGGTCAGCGAAATGCGGATGGTGTCGCCAATGCCCTGCTGAAGCAACACGCCCATCGCCGCTGACGACGCCACGATGCCCTTTGAACCCATGCCCGCCTCGGTCAGGCCGAGATGCAAGGCGTAATCGCAGCGCCGCGCCAGTTCGCCGTAGACCGCGATCAGATCCTGGACCGCGGAGACCTTCGCCGAAAGAATGATTTTTGAGCGGGGCAATCCAATCTCCTCAGCGCGCCCCGCCGACAACAACGCCGACTGGACCATCGCCTCGCGCGTGACATCGCGGGCATCCACCGGCTGATTGGACCGCGCGTTCTGGTCCATCAGATGCGTGAGCAGCTCCTGATCGAGCGAGCCCCAGTTGGCGCCAATCCGCACCGGCTTGTTGTGCCGGATCGCAGTTTCGACAATGGCGCCAAACTGACGATCCTTCTTCTCCTTAAAGCCGACATTGCCCGGATTGATGCGGTACTTGTCGAGCGCCTCGGCGCAAGCCGGGTGATCGGCCAGAAGCTTGTGGCCGATGTAGTGGAAATCGCCGACGATCGGCACGTCGACACCCATCTTGGCAAGCCGATCTTTGATGTGGGGAACGGCGGCGGCCGCCTCGTCGCGATCCACCGTGATGCGCACAATCTCTGAACCGGCGCGCGCCAAAGCCGCCACCTGCTTCGCGGTGGCCTCGGCATCGGCCGTATCGGTATTGGTCATCGACTGCACCACAATCGGCGCCCCGCCGCCGACGGTTACGCCGCCGACTTTGACGCCGGTCGTGCGATGCCTGGGGGCTGGGGCGGGAAACGCGATCATGAGAATTCCTTCAACGAATGCAGTGGCTTAGAAGAGAAGCGCCATGGCTACGGACTAGGACCCGCAAGGCTCCGACGCCATGCATATAACCTCACCGGGGCCGATTGACGAGGAGGAGCCCGGCGGCGACCAGCGCCACCGCGACGGCAAAGGCCGGGGTCAGCGGCTCGCCAAGGACAAGGTGGCCCGCCGCCACCCCAAAAAGCGGCGCCAGAAAGGTGAAGACCGACAGGCGCGCGGCCGAATAACGCACGACCAGGACAAACCAGATCGTGAAGGTGATGCTGACCACGTAGATGGTCTGATACGCGAATGCGCCGAGGGCCACGGCGGAAGGCGTCACCGTGATCCGCTCGCGGAAGACGATCGCAGCGAGGCCCAGCAGCGGCGCCGAGACCACGAGCTGATAGAGCAGGGTCTTTTCCGCGCTGATCCGGTTGAGAGCGCTCGCTTTGATGGTGAGCGTGGTCGC
This sequence comes from Pseudomonadota bacterium, assembly GCA_046730495.1. Taxonomy (GTDB): domain Bacteria; phylum Pseudomonadota; class Alphaproteobacteria; order Rhizobiales; family Xanthobacteraceae; genus BOG-931. Next base: position 2,123 of record JBKPIZ010000370.1, on the reverse strand, counting down.
CGCCCACGCGGCCGCGCCGCCGACCAGCATGAGATCGCCAAGGACTTGCCTGGAATCGGCCGCCGGCGTCGGCAGGCCGAAAGCAATCACGATGCCGACGAAAGACAGCAACAGGCCGAGCCATTGCGAGAGGTCAAAATGATCGCCCGGCACAAGCCACCGCGATCCAATCACACCAAAGAACGGCGCGAGGTATAGAAACAGAACGCCACGCGTCGCGGTAGTCCAGACCAGGCCGCGATAGATCAGCAAAAATTCGAGCGCGAACAAGACGCCGGCGAGAATTCCGGCACGCAGCGTACCATCGCGCTTGAACAAAGGAATTCCGCGCGCCTGCGTCCAGGCGCCGACCAGGATTGCTGCGATTACAGAGCGCGCCGAGGATTGAATCAGCGGCGGAATATCATGGATCGCGAGCTTGATGGCGACATTATTGAAGCCCCAGCTCAAACAGAGTCCGATCGTGACTGCAATTGCAGTTGCGTCGAGCGGGCGCGACGAAGGAGGAGGTGGCACTGCGGTTAGTCGATTTGCGGCCGTTTATCATTCACGGCAATGCGCACAAATGCCGGCGATTTCGACCAACGGACTGCGTGGCGAAAAGCCGGCCGCGCGTGAAGAGGCTTTGAGCGCCTCGGCAGCCGCGCCTCCGGGAGCTTCGCCGACTGCGCCACAGCGTTCGCAGATCAGGAAAATGACAAGATCACCGGCGCCATGATTGTGCACGCACGCGACGAAGGCGTTGCGGCTTTCGATGCGGTGAACGAGACCGTTGTCGCACAAAAACTCGAGCGCTCGGTAAATCGTGATCGGTGCCGGACGCGTCTTCTGCTGCATGCGGTCAATGATTTCATAGGCGCCAAGCGGGCGATGGCTGCTCAGCAAAACTTCAAGCACTTGGCGCCGCATCGGGGTGAGTCGTTGCGCGCGCGCGGCGCACTGCGCTTCGGCATGGGCAATCGCAGCGCTGGTGCAGCGCTGATGGTCGTGATCGGGCGCGGGGAAAATTACGGGCGACATGATGACCTGGTGCTTATTCCGGATCGGCGCCGGCGCAGCGCTTATGCATTAGTCTCTGCTGGTCCCATTAGTCTACTCGATCGCCAATCGCTCGAATAAAGCGTTCCCGCAACGCGCGCAATTTGATATTGCACTGCAGCAAAACGCCACCCACATTCCTTCCTTGGCAAGCTCGACCGTCAAGGGTGTCCGACACCATCAGGGAGATCCGCATGTTGCAGGGAAAATCAGCATTGGTGACCGGTTCCACGTCCGGAATCGGTCTGGCCATTGCCCGCGCGCTGGCCGCGCAGGGCGCCAATGTCACGATCAACGGCTTTGGCGACAAAGACGCGATCGAAAAAGAACGAGTCGCGATCGAGAAAGATTACAAGGTCAAGGCGATCTATTCGCCGGCCGACATGAACAAACCCGCCGACATCGCCGACATGATTCGCACCAGCGGGAAGACGTTCGGGTCGCTCGATGTTCTCGTCAACAATGCCGGCATCCAGTTCGTCTCCCCGATCGAGGAGTTTCCGATCGAGAAGTGGGACCAGATCATCGCGATCAATCTATCCTCGGCCTTTCATGCCATCCGCGCCGCCGTGCCGGGAATGAAGTCGCGCAAATGGGGCCGCATCATCAATACCGCGTCGGCGCATTCTTTGGTGGCCTCGCCGTTCAAGGCCGCTTATGTCACCGCCAAGCACGGCCTTGCCGGCCTGACCAAGACGGTCGCGCTCGAAACTGCGACCTTCGGCATTACCTGCAATTGCATCAGTCCGGGTTACGTATGGACGCCGCTCGTTGAAAAACAGATACCTGATACCGCGAAAGCCCGCGGCCTCACCGAAGAACAGGTCAAGCGCGACGTGTTGCTGGCGGCACAGCCGACGAAAGAATTCGTCACCGTCGACGAGGTCGCCGACCTTGCCGTTTATCTTAGCTCGGATGCGGCCAAATCGATTACCGGCGCAAATCTTTCGATCGACGGGGGCTGGACCGCTGAGTGATGTCGCAAGCGTCGGCGCGGTGCGTCTGTTGACGTGATTACCGTCGGATCCGATCGCGCCGGCTTGCTCGCGTATTGTCGGCCGTTTCCGATGTGGTCGCCCGAACAC
>JBKPIZ010000369.1:0-16261 GCA_046730495.1 Pseudomonadota bacterium | reverse complement strand
CGACGGCACGGTCAAATCGGTCGCCAAAGTGAAGCGGCCCCGCAAAGACCCGGTGTTCGGCGCCAAGGGACCGTTGCTCAACTTATGGAAATTAAAAGCCTAGGCGTCGCCAAATCGCCAGCCGGTGAAAGAGCCTTTATTTACGCCGTGATCTGCCGGCTTTCTTGGGCTTGAACCGATGGATCGTCGCCGATACGCCGGCGCTGCGCCGCAGCGCATCTTTCAGGTCGATCGGCCGGCCGTGCTTTTTCAGCACATCGCGGAACGCCTCGTCGGCGAGCTCCTGAAAATCCTTCATCTGGTCGCGGCCGAGGAGATCGATCTGCCGCCAGGTCTCGTCGTCGAATTGCACCCGCTTACCGGGCATCAGCTGGCTTTCTTATGCCGCGCATTAGCGCGCGCTGGCTTCTTGGCCGCGCGAGCACTCGGCCGTGAGGCGCTCCGGCGCGCGCTGCCGCCGCCACCGGCTTTGAGGCTCTGCCGCAGCGCGTCCATAAGATTGATGACGTTCGAGGGCGCGCGCTCCTTCGGCCGCTCGATCTTCTCGCCCTTCTGCTTGCGCCGGAGCAGATCTTTGAGCGCGTCCTCGTAGTCGTCCTTGAACTGTTGCGGTTTGAAGTGGCCGGTTTTAGTCTCGACGATATGAACCGCCAGATCGATCATGTCCTTAGGAATCTTTTCGTTCTCGATCGTATCGAAATATTCCGTCTCGTCGCGCACCTCGTAAGGATAGCGCAGCGTCACGCCGAGCATTCCTTTGCCGCGCGCTTCAAGCGCGATGATGTGTTCGCGCGAGGTGAATACAACCTTGCCAAGGGCGACCATGCCTTCCTTGCGGATCGCTTCGCGAATGACAGCGAAGGCCTGCTGGCCGACCTCACCATCCGGAACGATGTAGTAGGGATCACGCAAATAAAGTTCGTCGATCTCGTTGCGAGGCACGAACTCGTCGATATCGATGACATGCTTGCTTTCGATAGCAACCGCTTCGAGCTCGTCCGGTTCTACCTCGATATATTCGCCTTTGGCGATCTCATAACCCTTGACGATATCGGCATTGTCCACTTCGTCGCCGGTTTCGGCGTCGACTTTCTTGTAGCGGATACGATGGCCGGTCTCTTTATTGACCTGATGGAAGCTGATTTTTTCCCGCTCAGACGTCGCCGGAAACAACGCGATAGGACAAGAGACGAGCGAGAGCTTCAGGTAGCCTTTCCAATACGCGCGCGGGGCCACGACAATTACTCCGAACTTAGAGGAACACTGAATTCAACGATATTGAGGGAACCGACATTCCACAAGGGAACTGAATCTCGGCGTTTCTTCTTTGTTCTGCACCGTTAAATGTCTAAACTTCGCTGGTCCGCTGATTCGGACCTAAACCATGTCGTCAAGAAGCGCATTGTTACGCGCACCCAGAGCTGCCTCTTTCGCCGCCCCTGGGCCCGCGCCCGAGACAAAAACCCGCTTGTTCCATGCCAGGATGCTGGTGACGCGGGTCGAGGAATGGTGCGTTGAAGCCGAGACGGAAGAGCAGGCGCGCGCTCTTCTCGCTGCTGGCGCTGGCCATCGCTGCACGCCGGGTGAAAGCGTTCAGGTCGAGATTGACAGCCTTCTTGACGACTGAAGTCACCTCATCGTCCATGCGCTGAGGGCCAAGACGAGCGCTGCCGGGGTAAATATAATGCCCTTGGCTGTGTCCAGCCGGCGATCTACCTAACCGACGATAGCCCAGCGGCAAGACGCCTAAATGCGACGACAATTATTGACCGAGGCACCGATCTCGCGGCTCGCCGTTTGGGCGCGTCGGATTGCGCTATTCTCGCTCGTGGCGACATTCATCGCGGTGATCATCGTGCGTTCCGGAGCGCTCGAGATCGTGCCGGCGCTTTCCACGCTCGCCGGAGCGCTGGTTCTGGCCTGCGTCGCGATCTTGCTGGCTTTTGCCGCCGGGATCGTCATCTGGCGACATGGCGTCGGCGGCGGTCGGCACGCGGTGGCGGCGCTGCTCATCGGCGCGGCGCTGATCGCCTATCCTCTTTATCTCGGGGTGAGGGCGTCGCGGCTGCCGGCGATCTATGACGTCACGACGGACCCGATCGATCCGCCGCGTTTCGACGCCATCGCGCGATTGCGGCCCCGCGACGCCAATCCGATTACCTATGCCGGCCTCTATGCCGCCGAGCTGCAGCACGCCGCATATCCGGATATCGAGCCGGACGACACTACGGCGACGCCGCAGGACGCCTTTGCCGCCGCAATGAAGGTGATAGCGAAGCGAAAATGGCGCGTGGTCGATTCACGCCCACCGCAGGGGCCGCTGCCGCGGGTGATCGATGCCCGGGCGGCGCAAGCCGGGACCGTACGTGACGGCATTATCGAAGCGGTAGCACGCACGCCGATCCTTGGTTTCCGCGATGACGTGGTGGTGCGGATTCGACCGACAATCGACGGGGCGCGGATCGACATACGTTCCGCTTCACGCCACGGCCGTCATGATCTCGGAACCAACGCCAAGCGCGTGCGCAGCCTCATCGACGATATCGACGATGTGATCTCAACTCCGCAGCCGGAAAAGAAACCAACGCCGCCGCCGAAACCGGCGGGGAAGGGCAATCAGGCCAAGCGGTAAGTCCCGGAGATCGACGGCGGTCCTTCGGTCTTAACGGCGCCGCGCGCGACGAGCTCCTCCATATGCGCCAGTACGGACAACGCGGCGGCGCCGACGAGCCGCGGATCGAGCCCGATATAGACAGCCCGCACGATCGTCGGGATATCGGCTTCGCCCTTGCCGAGCCGGTGCAAAATCGATGCTTCCCGCGCCTGGCGATGCTGGATCAGATATTGCACATAGCGCGGCGCATTGCGCACCGGCGCGCCATGTCCGGACAGGTAGAGCGGTTCGCTGCGGTGCGCGAGCTTGTATAGCGACGCCATATAATCGGTCATCGCGCCGTCCGGCGGTGCCACGATCGTCGTCGACCACGCCATGACGTGGTCGCCGGCAAAGAGGAGATTGGCCTCCTTGAATGCGAACGCCATGTGATTGGCGGTGTGCCCCGGCGTCGTTACTGCCTGGAGCGTCCAGCTGCGCCCGCTTACGGTTTCCCCGTCGCCGAGTGCGATATCGGGACGAAAATCCATGTCGGCCGAGGCGTCGAGCCGGCGCATTTCGCCGGTGTGCAGCGGACGCGCCAAACGATGCGGTCCTTCCGCCAAGACCTGCGCGCCGGTTGCCGCTTTGATCCTGGCCGCCGCCGGCGAATGATCGCGATGCGTATGGGTGACAAAGATATGGGTGACTGTTTCGCCGTGCACCGCGTCGAGCAGTGCCGCGACATGCGCCGCATCGTCGGGACCGGGATCGATAACCGCGACGTGGCCACGGCCGACGATGTAGCTGATCGTGCCCTTGAAGGTGAAAGGACCCGGATTGTCAGCGGCAATCGCCCGCACGCCGGGCGCTATCTCCTGGACCTGATCGGGCGCGAGACTGAAACTCTTATCGAAAGGGATGTCGTCGTTCATTGGGCGGGGTCTAGGGTGAAATTGCTGGCGACTTGCCGTGCGCTCCGGCGGCGACGAGTTTTCTCCACAGGTCTTTTAAGGGTTGCCTGGCGAGTTCGCCATCCTCGGCTCGGAGCATTGACCGTCGTGCCAAGAGGCTGTGCGCAAAAGAATAGAGCCCCGGTGCCGGGAATCCGGGGCTCCAGCAATCTCAATTCGCCACGCTTGGTGACAGCGAGACCGCCACACCTTCTCATGCAAGGGTCGGGCCAACCGGTGAAGTATCCGGCCGAGGTCGAAGATCCACAAATCAGGGGCGGCCCGCAAAACGAGCAAGCGGCGATGCTGGCATTTTGGTGCAAATCCCACCGAACAAATGGTGCGATCGCAGGCGCGCTCTGATTAAATTACAGGCAACATCCCCGCCGCTCCGAGGCTTCCATCAGCAGGCGCACCCTAGAACGGAGCGCGGCTGCGAATTGCCGCCGCCAAAGTGCCCTCGTCGAGATAATCGAGCTCGCCGCCGACCGGAACGCCGTGGGCGAGCCGCGTTACCTTGACCTTCGTCCCGTGCAGGAGATCGGTAATGTAATGCGCCGTGCTTTGGCCCTCGACAGTCGCGCTCAATGCGAGGATGACCTCCTTGATGGCGGGCTCGCTCATGCGCTTCATCAGTGCGTCGATGGAGAGGTCGTCCGGACCGACACCATCAAGCGGCGATAGGATCCCGCCCAGCACGTGATAGCGCGCATTGATGGCGTGCGCCCGTTCGAGCGCCCAAAGGTCGGCAACGTCCGCCACTACCACGATGGTCGAATCATCGCGCCGCGGATCGGTGCAGAGCGTGCACGGATTTTGCGTGTCGATATTGCCGCAGATCCGGCACACTGAAATCTTCTCAATCGCGGTCTGCAACGCGGCGGCCAAAGGCGCCATGAGCAGTTCGCGTTTCTTAATCAGGAACAATGCCGCCCGACGCGCCGAACGCGGGCCAAGACCCGGCAATCGGGCGAGCAGCTGGATCAGACGTTCGATTTCGGGTCCGGCGGAAATAGCAGGCATCAAACAGCTTATCAAAATAGCTTCAGGCCCGGCGGCAGCGGCAAACCACCGGTGAGCGCCTGCATTTTTTCTTGGAGCATGGCTTCGAGCTTGCGCCGCGCATCGGCATGTGCGGCAACAATCAAATCTTCAAGAATCTCTTTCTGATCCGGGTTGAGAAGCGACTCGTCGATACGTGCGCCGCGCAGATCGCCCTTTCCGGATAGCTTGATAGTCACGACGCCGCCGCCCGCCGCGCCCTCGACTTCGAGCTGTTCGAGCTCAGCCTGCATGGCTTCCATTTTCGATTTGAATTCGGTGGCCTGTTTCACCAAGCCGAGAAAGTCAGCCATGATAATTCCCGCTTATCGGACCCCGCACCTCGTTAGCGGTCGGCCGGACGTTAAGTCTAAAGTGTATCATCATCGTCTGCGCCATCGCCGTCCAGCCGTGAACCGGCCGGCGTTTCGCTCGGTTGTTCGGGCGCCGGCCCCCCGGCCGGAGGTCGCACATCGACGATTTCAGCACCAGGAAATCGTTCCATGACCGCCTGGACCAGAGGGTCGCCGCGCACGCCGTCTTTCATCTCCGCTTTGCGCATTTCGGCTTGCGCGCGAAGTGAAGGCGAACCCGTTTCTGCCGAAACCGCCACCATCCAGCGCCGGCCGGTCCAATCGGCGAGCTTCTTCGAGAGCTCCCCAATCAACGTCTTGCGCGCTCCAGCCTCCAGCGCGATTTCCAGAGTGCCGTCTTCAAAACGGACGAGCCGCACGTCGCGCTCCAGCGCACTTTTGATCGAAAGGTCCCGCTTTTCGGCGGCGAGGCTAATCAGGTCCGCGAAACTCGTCAGCGCTCGAATTTGCTCGTCCTTGGCGGACGGCGTCTCGACCGGCGTCGGGGCAGGGGCCGCCGGCGCGGGCATCGGCGCCGCTGCAGCTACCGGGCCACGCGAGCCTCGCGCCGATACCTCCTGGCGCGCTTGATCTGGCCGGGCCGACTCTGGACGCGCTTGGGCGCGAAGCTCCGCGGCGCCGGCCATCGGCGCCGAATTCTCGCCACGGCGCGCGTCGCCGAGCGTGCGGATGACTTCATCGGGCGTCGGCAAATCCGCTGCATAGGCGATCCGGACCAGAACCATCTCGGCTGCATCGATCGGTCGGCCGGCGGCTTCGACTTCGGCAATGCCCTTGAGCAGCATCTGCCAAGTGCGCGCCAGGATCCGCATCGAAAGCTTGGCGGCGAATGCACGGCCGCGAAGGCGCTCGGCTTCGGTCAGCGACATGTCGTCCGCCAAGCCCGGTACGATTTTGACCCGTGTGACGAAATGAGTGAACTCGGCCAAGTCGCCGAGCACCATGGCCGGATCGGCGCCGGAATCGTATTGGTCGCGCAGTTCCTTGATCGCCGCGGCGACATCGGCGCGCATAAGGGCATCGAATAGTTCGATGATCCGCGTGCGGTCGGCGAGCCCGAGCATCTGCCGCACATTATCGGCGCGCACTAAGCCGGATTCGGCGCCGGAAACATCTGCTTGCGCTCCCGCATGCGCAATTGCCTGATCGAACAAGGAAAGGGCGTCGCGTACCGAACCCTCGGCGGCGCGCGCGATCAGGGCGAGCGCCTCCGGTTCGGCTTTGATGGCTTCCTTGCCGGCGATCCCCTGCAGATGTTCCACCAGCCGGGCGGCGTCGACGCGCCGCAGATCGAAGCGCTGGCAGCGCGACAGCACCGTGATCGGGACTTTTCGGATTTCCGTAGTGGCAAAAATGAACTTGGCATGCGGCGGCGGCTCTTCGAGCGTTTTTAAGAGCGCGTTGAAGGCAGCGCCGGACAACATATGCACTTCGTCGAGGATATAGACCTTGTAGCGCGCCGATACGGGTGCGTAGCGGATCGCATCGTTGATCTGCCGCACGTCGTCGACGCTGTTATGCGATGCCGCATCCATCTCGATGACGTCGAGATGACGGCTTTCCATGATCGCTTCGCAATGCGCGCCGAGCGTCGGCATGTTGATTGTCGGCGCCGAAATTGAGCCATTCGGCAGTTCATAATTGAGTGCGCGGGCGAGAATGCGGGCGGTCGTCGTTTTACCAACCCCGCGCACGCCGGTAAGAATCCAGGCCTGTGGGATCCGCCCGGCCTCGAACGCGTTCGAGATCGTGCGTACCATCGCGTCCTGACCGATCAAGTCGTCGAACGTCGCTGGCCGATATTTGCGCGCCAGAACGCGGTAAGATGACGGTGCTGTGTCGCTCATGGTCTGCTTGGCAGGCGATTCTGACTCTAAAAAAACGCCTCGGGCTGAGCGCGGCCCTCCGATCTTGCGCTGGAGGCATCAAAGCGTGAGGCCTCGCAGGACGGCAGCATAACCTGGAAGCGGGGCACGAGCCTCCCGGTTGTCGGCCGGTTTGCCGTTAAGGTGCATCCGGCCAGCTCGGCTGCGTTCGCCCCGCAAGTGACGGCGCAGTTGCGAGGCTGCGAAACAGTGGGTGGGAGGCTGACGAGCGACCCGAACCGCGCTCGTTAGGGCTGCTTCCTTCCGGATCTGACCCGGTTGGCGAGTGGCTCGTCCACCGCCAACCTCCCGCCCACTTATATCGGCCGCGGACGATCGGAAAGCAAGCGCGGCCGATTCCGCCGGCTGGAGCGATTTGATAGCGTTGGCAAATCCTTGTGATTCGGAAAAGGCGCGCGATTTGCACCGACGATGGACCGATTTTGCGATTAAGGCAATCTGCCCGGCGGTCTTATCGATCGCGCTATCCGGGCTGGCCGCGGCGCAGCACGACGAAGACCATCGTCGGCAACCGCCGCCGCAACAACATCCGGGCGGTGGTCCTCCCCCTGGTAAGCCCTTCATCCCGCCGCATGGGCCAAATGGCCCGCCGCCGGGAGCGCAAGGCATCAATCCGGGCGTCGGCCGGCCGCCGCGCGGGGAGATCATCCGTCCTGGCGGTCCTCCGCCTGGGATAGAGATTGGGCGGCCCGGCGGCCCGCCGCCGGGATTTGTCCGCCCTGGCGAGCCGCGGCGCGGAGCCGAGTTTGTCCGCCCCGGCGGTCCCCAGTTTGTCTACCGCGGCCAAGCATTCGAGCGGGTGCGGACTGCGCCGTTCGTCTATCCACCCGGATGGGGCTACCGCCGCTGGGAAGCCGGCGCATTCCTACCGCCGTTCTTCCTGGTTCGCGATTACTGGTACCCGGACTGGGATCTCATTGGGCTGCCGCCACCGCCGCCCGATTATCAATGGGTCCGCTACGGGTCAGATTTGCTTCTGGTCGATCTCACGAGCGGCGACGTGATCGACGTCGTCTACGACGTGTTCTACTGAACGCTGACGCGTTTTTCCGCGCCGACAGTTCCCCCGCAGTGGGCTGTTTGGGATGGGTAAAGCCCTGCCGGATCGATTGACGATCTTGAGCTTTTTGTGAAGCATGATCCCGCGGTTCCCAATTCTACCGCATCCTGCTTCAGGGGAGACGCCAATGACTTTCCGTATCGCCGTCGTGCAGCCGATTTCCCATCCGCCCGGCGAAGCCGACCGCAATATTACCGATGCGGTGCAGTGGATTGAGCGCGCGGCGGCGGACGGCGCGGATTTCGTCTGCTTCCCCGAGACATATCCGGGTCCATGGCGAATGCCGGCGACGTTCGATCCGACCGCGGCGCTTGCGGAAGCTGCCGCCAAGCAGGGCGTGTATGTCGTGTTCGGCACGATCGAGGCAATCGATGTTAAGGCGGCGTCTGCCCACAACCTGATCGTGATGGCTTACCCGGACGGGCGGGCATCGGCCCGCTATCGGCGCACTCATCCGAACGGACCCTGGATCTATACCGGCGGCCGGTCTTGGGAATTTCAGTATGTTCCGGGCAATGAATTTCCGGTTTTCGACACCGCGCACGGCAAGGTCGGCCTCGCGATGTGCAGCGAGGTCTATATGCCGGAGGTCTCGCGCGCTTTGGCCCTACGCGGCGCCGAGCTCATTTTCATGCCGGCTGGGATCGACAAGAACCGCCTGTGGAGCACCTGGCGCACCCTGATTTGGGCGCGCGCGATCGAGAACTTGGCGATCGTCGTTACGACGCAGAACCTGTTCGATCATTCGCAGCGCGGGTTGGCGATGGTGGCGGGGCCCGAGGAGATCATGTTCGAAAGTACGGCGGCGGGACTGAGCATTGTCGATGCCAGTCTCGACCGCATCCGGCAGTTGCGTGCCTCACACGACGAGGTGGGCTCGTCGATGATGTGCGGCGCGAAGCAGGGCGTGCTTGGTCCGCAATGGCAGCGCCCGGAACTGTATGACGCGATCTATCCGCGGCCACTGCGCGAGGCGGCCGAGTGATGCCGCTTAAATCGCCTCGTTCCTGATCGTGTCGCCTCGTCCAGATTTAGGCCCGCGCCCAGCGCTCGGCTACATCGCCAGTCGGCTCGACCGCGCCGTGATGAGCCGGGGTGATGACGCCGCGCTCAAGCACTATTGCGAACACGCGCAAGCCGCCGGCTACGTGATCGGCGGCGAACTGGTGGTGCTCAAGGCCGGCGAATCATGCGACCCGCTGTTCACGCCGCGTGAGGCGCGCGCTCTGGGTTCAGTACGTGAAATCGTATTTCTCGGGCTTGCGGATACGGCGCCGCGGTTTGGCTTCGGTCTCGACCAAGACGCGGTGGAGCAACTTAAAGCGCGCAATGACCTTAAGATCTCCGACCTGCGTTCGATCGCTGTGCAGGGCATGGTGGCCGCGGATCATCTGCCGCCATTGGCCGAAGCCAAAGCGTTGCTCGGCTGGCATGCGCGTCATCGGTTCTGCCCGAATTGCGGCGCAGCAAGCGCGCTGACCCAAGCGGGCTGGCGGCGCGACTGTCCGTCCTGCGGGGCCGAGCATTTCCCGCGCACCGACCCCGTCGTCATCATGCTCGCGATTGCCGGTGAACGTTGCGTCCTCGGCCGTTCGCGCCGCTTCGCACCGACCATGTGGTCGTGTTTGGCCGGCTTCGCCGAACCCGGCGAAAGCCTCGAAGAGGCCGTCCGCCGTGAAATTCTGGAAGAGGTCGGCATTGCGTGCGGGCGTATACGTTATTTTGCCTCCCAGCCGTGGCCTTTCCCTTCCTCTATCATGATCGGCTGTCACGCCGAGGCGCTGTCGGAGACCATCGTCGTCGACCGTGAGGAACTGGAAGACGCGCGCTGGTTCGATCGCGAAGAGCTCGCCTTGATGCTCAACCGGCAACACCCGCAAGGGTTGACGGCCCCGCCGCCGGTTGCGATTGCCCATCACATCATCCGCAGTTACGTCGAGGATGGCCCCGATGTCGTCCGCTGAGCGCGCTCCGCGCATCCTGTGCGCCGGCATCGTCGTGCTCGACGAGGTGTTTCGCGTCGACGAATTCCCGCAGCCGGACGGCAAAGTGCAGGCCAAGGGATTCTTTGTCGTCAACGGCGGCTGCGCGGCGAATGCTGCAGTGGCGATCGCCCGGTTGGGCGGCCGCGCTGCGCTGGCCGGCCCAATGGGCGGACCGGCGGGTGTAGACGAAAATGGCGATCGCGTGCTCAAGGCTTTGGCGCGCGAGAACGTCGACTGCATGGCCTGTCAGCGCATGGACGGACTCGGCACGGCGCTGTCGGCAATCTTCATGAATGCACGCGGCGATCGCACCATCGTCACCTATCGCGATGAGCGTATCGCTGAGGCGATGCCGGACGATCCGGAGCGTATCGTGAGCGGCGCCGATGCGGTGCTTGCCGACAACCGCTACCCGGACTTCGTGCGGCCGGTTTGTGAAGCGGCGCGCCGCCGCAATCTACCGGTCGTACTCGACGGCGATCGCCCGACGGTCGAGGACGATCCGCTATTTCGCATCGCCTCGCATGTTGTCTTTTCCTGGGAATGTCTGCGCGAGACTACCGGCGTCGCCGATCTCGCCGAGGGACTAAAGCGCATCGCCGGCAGGACCGACGCATTCCTTGCGGTCAGCAACGGACCGGACGATATCGTCTATCTCGAAGGTGGCAAGGTGTGCCACCTATCGGTGTTCAAAATCACCGCCGTCGATACGCTCGGTGCGGGCGATGCTTTTCATGGCGGTTTCGTGATGGCGCTCGCAGAAGGCCGAAACGAAGTCGACGCCATGCGCTTTGGCGCGGCGGTCGCCGGAATTAAATGCACGCGCATTGGCGGCTCGGCCGGCGCGCCGACACGGGCTGAAGTCGAGGCCTTTTTGGCGCGAAATGCACCGACATTGGCTGCTCGGCCCGGTCTGGCGGCGCCGCAACGGGTCGATTAGGAGCCAAGATCAGACCCTTGCGTTAGAATATTTTTCTCTTTAGAAACCACAGAGGCGGTCCGTATAGGAAGAACCGGCTCATGGACGCGATTGATAGGAAAATCCTTGCTGTGCTGCAGGAAAATGCGTCCCTTTCCGTTGCCGAGATCGGCGGCCGGGTCGGATTGTCTTCGACACCCTGCTGGAAACGGATCCAGCGCCTCGAGGCCGACGGCGTCATTCTCAAACGTGTCGCTTTGGTCGATCAGCAGCGCGTCGGACTTCCCATCAGCGTCTTCGTTTCGATCGAGACGGGCGACCACTCCCAAGATTGGCTCGACCGCTTCGCCAAGACGGTCACGGCGATGCCGGAAGTTATGGAATTCTATCGGATGGCTGGCGACGTCGATTATATGCTCCGTGTCGTCGTCGCCGACATTGGCGGCTACGATTCTTTCTACAAGCGCTTGATCGCTGCTATTCCATTGAAGAACGTCACCTCGCGCTTCGCGATGGAAAAGATCAAAGCCACGACGACGCTGCCCATTCCCGAAAACAAATAGCAGCATCGTGATTCCGTCTGGCGGACGGCGAAGTCCGTGTCGTCCATCGGCGCGATCGCGGTTGCTGGCTGCTACTTGCAGCGAGCACGGTCGGCAACGCGGCGTTAACTACAGCGAGCGAACGCGATTAACGGCGGGTTTTGCTTAACCGGCTTGAAATGTGTCGCCGATATTTTGCGCGTCAATAGAAAGGGTTCGTAAACTCTTTCCACGACGCAAACAGCAAGTGAGAATTTAAGGAGCAAAAACCCGATGCAAGCCCTTATCGCGCGTTTTGCGAAGGACGAGTCAGGCGCAACCGCAATCGAATATGGCCTCGTCGCCGCCGGCATATCGGTTGCCATCATTGCCGTGATCCAGGGCCTCGGTAACAACCTCAAGACGGCGTTCTCGAGCCTTTCCAGCACGCTCAAGTAAAGCTCGGTCTTTGCCGACCGCTGGCAGAGGGCTCCGGCTACGCAGCGGAGCCTTTTCCTTTTGTCGACGGTGATGCGTCATGTTGAGCGAAGCGATTGGATTGACACTGTTCCCCGCGACGATGGCGTTCGCCGCCGCGAGCGATCTCTTGACCATGACCATTGCCAACCGCATCTCGCTCGTTCTGGTCGCGGGATTTGCGATAGCCGCTCCGCTAGGTGGACTAAGCGGCGCTGTTCTGCTCGCGCATCTCGCCGCCGGCGTTGCGGTTCTTGCGGTAGCATTCTTCTGCTTCGCTTGCCGCTGGATCGGCGGCGGCGACGCCAAGCTTGCCGCAGCAACGGCGCTCTGGCTCGGCTTCGGTAATCTGTTCGATTATTTGATCTATGCCTCGATTTTGGGCGGCGCGCTGACCTTGCTCATAATATTGTTCCGGACCATGCCTCTGCCGGCTGTATTGGCGGGTTCGGAATGGGCCGAACGCTTGCACCGGCACGACGGCGGAATTCCCTATGGTATCGCGCTCGCCGCCGCCGCGCTGATTGTTTACCCGCAAAGCGAATGGATGGTGCGGCTCGCCGGATAATTGCCGGATAGTTACTTGGCGCACAGCGCCCGCGCGTCCGGCTATTCAAACCGAGGCGTGGGCAATCCCTTCTCGAACGACCAGCACATCGGCCGCGGCCTGATAGAAATGCGCCTCCTCGGGCAACATGATCGCCGCGGAGCGCACCGCGTGCGCCGCCGGGTCGAGACCGTCGGGCGTTTCACCTTGCATCACCGCGAGCGCGGCCTTGCGCAGCCGCGCCCGCGCCATGATGACACCGTTGTCGGTTGAAACCAGGTTTTCCTTGCTGCGATCCTGAACGGGTCCGCAGCTCTCCTGAATGGCGGCGTCCTGCATGGCGATGCCTTTGACGCCGCTATAGGACTTGTGGTGCTTCTGCGCCACGCGATCGATCATATAATCGTTGTCTTTGTTGACGACCGGCCGAAATGAATTCGCGAGCAGCTTGACATGAATGCCGCCGCCCTGGCGCATCGTGTCGAGCTCCTGCGCGGAAAGCGGCCGCGTCGGATGATGGGTGAAGCACCACACCATGCAGTTCTCATCGTCGATCGGCACAAAGGCATGACCGTTGAGCGCGTTGTCGCCATAGGGCGGGATCATGGTGTGAAACGGCATGACCCATTGCGTGATCCGCCAATAAAGCTGGCGCGGCGTGGCCGGCCGCCGCACGCCGATTACCATGCCGCCGCGGGTCTCGATCACTTCGAATCGCGCATCAGTCTCGCGGGTGAGTTCTGCGCCCTCGCTGACGTGCAACGGATCGCTGCGCAAATCATGGCGGTGCAGAAATGAGACGTGCACGGAGTCGATGCCACCTTCCAGCGCTTGCAGCCAATTGCATTCCTGCGTCCGCTTCGACACGAAGCGCTGCGTCGCCGCAACGGTCGCCCATTCGAAATTCGGCAATGGCGGCTTCTGATCCGGCGGTCCCATATAGACCCAGATCACATCGCCGCATTCGATGCAGTCATAGGCGGCAAGCTTGATCTTCTTGCAGAAGCCGCTTTCGACCGGCTCCGACGGCACTTCGATACATTGACCGGTCACATCATATTTCCAGCCATGATAGGGACAGCGCAGGCCGTTCTCCTCATTGCGGCCGAACCACAACGATACGCCGCGGTGCGCACAGAACTCATCCATGACGCCGACGCGTCCGCCGCTGTCGCGAAAGGCGATCAGCCGCTCGCCAAGGAGCTTGACCCGCACTGGCGGACAATCAGGCTCGGCAATTTCGGACGACAGCAGCGCCGGGATCCAATAGCGGCGCACGAGATTTCCCATCGGCGTGCCGGGTTCGGTCTGCGCGAGAAAACTATTTTGTTCGCGCGTCGTCATGGCTGTGTCCTGGCACCTCTTTGGCGGCGATTTTAGCGGTTTTCGCGAAGAAACAGCAGGGGACGCTCAGCGCGGCGGCTCAGCTGAGCGCCCGCACCGCCTTGCCATCAAGAAAGCCGCGGATGTCCTCAACCGCGTCGGCGAAATAGCGGCGGTAATTCTGCTCGGAAACGTAGCCGAGGTGCGGCGTGATCACGACATTATCCATCTTGCGGAATGGATGATCGAGCGGCAGCGGCTCGACATCGAAGACATCGAGACCGGCGCCGGCAATCTTGTGTTGTCGCAGCGCGGCGATGAGGGCGGCTTCATCGACGATCGGCCCGCGTGAAGTGTTGATCAGAAAAGCCGTCGGCTTCATCAGGGCAAGTTCGGCGGCGCCGATCAGCCCGCGGGTGCGCCCCGACAGCACGACGTGAATCGTGATGAAATCGGATTGGCGGAACAAATCCTCTTTGGTCACGTAGTCAACGCCCGCCTCGCGGCACTTCTCGGCGGTCAAATTCTGGCTCCAGGCGATCACCTTCATGCCGAAGGCTTTGGCGATGTTGGCGGTGCGCGTGCCGAGCTTGCCGAGCCCCAAAGTTCCGAGCGTCATGCCCTCAAGATCGACCCCGATCGTCGTCTGCCATGGCGCGCCGGCATGCAACCGCGCATTTTCGTAACCGATCCGGCGGGTCAGTTCGAGCATCAGTCCGACGGCGACGCCGGAGGTTGGATTACCAAAGGTGCCGGTGCCGCACACGGTAACGCCGCGCGCTTTCGCCGCCTCGGTATCGATCGAAGCGTTGCGCATGCCGGTGGTGATGAGGAGTTTGAGGCCGGGCAGGGCGTCGAGGACCGTTTTCGGGAATGCGGTCCGCTCGCGCATGGCGACGACGATTTGAAACCCTTGCAGCGCCGCGATGACTTTGTCGGATCCGTCGAGATGTTCCTGAAACACTTTAATTTCGACGCGGTCTTTGATCTTGCCCCAATCGGCGAGCTTGAGCGCCACGTTCTGGTAGTCGTCAAGGATCGCGCAGTGAATTGCCATGTTTCCAGCCCCATTCGAAAGACCTGTCTCGTAGCCGTCTCATAACGGTTCATCGAAAACAAGCGGGCAGAAACGGAGCATGTCGGGCGCCGACAGGGCGCCCGAGCCGGCAATCAACAGCTTGTGACGGCTGCCGGGGCTTGCGCACCCGACTGTGAACGGGACTTGCGAGGCTGGATTTGGCGTTGGGCCAATCCGAAACGATGGACGGCGAAACGAATGTCAGGTGCGGTGCGCGTGGGCGCGATTGGGCCGCCCGCTTGACCCGCCAGTCCCATTCGCTTTTGCAGCCAGGCCGCCATACTTGGCGTGCCATTTCGGGCCGGGCCCGCGCATATAGTACAGGTCGGGCCGATAGGCGCCTTCGCCGCCGAGGCAAGCCCGCCACAGCCGACGCAAGGTCTTGGAAAAATCGTGACGCATGGAACGCTCCAAACGCTTCCGACACCGAAGGGCGGGGCCGCAGCCGTCGCCCTCAAACACATGTATTATTTTCAAACGGACGTTTGAGACAAAGTTTGGGCAAGAATCATTAAAAATTGGTCGGCTTTCCAAGGCCTGCCGCCGCAAATTTTCGGGCAGAGTTTCCCAATGGTTGCCCGGCCCCGGCGGCGCCGACCTGCGCGCATGCGGCGGGTTACCTTGCCGCCGCGCGCAGCCCTCGCTACATCGAGTGGCGGATTTCCCCTTAATCGCGCCGTGAATAGTTCTGCGCCGCTCGTGACAATCAAAGCGCGGCAAGCAGGAACGGAAGGCGCTCAGACGAAAGCGAATAATGGCCCGTCAATTCATCTACCACATGGAAGGCCTGTCCAAGGTTTATCCGGGCAACCGCAAGGTCTTGGAGAACATCAACCTGTCGTTTTATCCGGACGCCAAAATCGGCGTGCTTGGCGTCAATGGCGCCGGCAAGTCGACGCTTCTGCGCATCATGGCCGGGCTCGATCAGGACTATGCCGGCGAAGCGTGGGCCGCCGAGGGCGCGCGCGTCGGCTATTTGCCCCAGGAGCCGCAGCTCGATCGCGAAAAAAACGTCCGCGACAACGTCATGCAGGGTGTCGGTCCACAAAAAGCGATCCTCGATCGCTACAACGAGCTCGCCACCAACTATTCCGACGAGACCGCCGACGAGATGACCAAGCTGCAGGACGAGATCGAGGCCAAAGGCCTTTGGGATCTCGATTCCAAGGTCGATCAGGCGATGGATGCGCTGCGCTGCCCGCCGGACGATGCGGATGTGACCAACCTGTCGGGTGGTGAACGGCGGCGCGTCGCGCTATGCCAGCTTCTGCTGGCGCAGCCCGATCTCCTTCTGCTTGACGAGCCGACCAACCATCTCGACGCCGAGTCGGTTGCCTGGCTCGAAGGCCATTTGCGCAATTATCCCGGCGCGATTTTGATCGTCACCCACGACCGCTATTTCCTCGACAACGTCACCGGCTGGATTCTCGAGCTCGATCGCGGCCGCGGCATTCCCTACGAGGGCAACTATTCCGCTTGGCTCGGTCAGAAGCAGAAGCGGCTC
>JBKPIZ010000368.1:0-13709 GCA_046730495.1 Pseudomonadota bacterium | reverse complement strand
CGGCCGAACCAGCGAAAGTGAGCCAAAGGCTAGCACGCAGCAGCCGGTGCGGCATGCGACGCGATGTCCGCTTTGGGTCAAAAGCGGACATCGGCACACCTATTGGATCACCTCGTCAGCGGTCATTTGCAGTGTCAGCGGCAACTCGAGGCCAAGTGCCTTGGCCGTCTTGAGGTTGATGACGAATTGGAATTTCGACGGCTGCTGCACAGGCAGGTCGGATGGTTTCTCGCCTCTGAGAATGCGATCCACGTAAGAGGCGGCCCGCTTGAATGGGTCGATGCGATCGATTCCATAAGCGATCAACCCGCCGTCCTGGGCGAACGTAAGTTCCCCATACAGCGCGGGCAGCCGATATGTGGCGGCCAAATCGTAATCAATCTCCGAAGCGGAGGATCCGACAACATCGTATCTCCAGCACTATCAGCGCCGTATGAGGCTCGGCCGCCGCCGATTTAATCACACCCTCAATTTCATTACGGTTTCTAGTAGGTGCTGAAATGGGTTCGATGGCCAGAGTCGGTGCCACATCCTTGAACATTCGGTACCAAATTGGCGACGCGGCGTTGATAGTTGCGATCATCAAGACTGCGCGCTGAAGCCCGGGCGCAGCTTCCTGAGTATTTGCAACCATTTCCCCATCAGCGATTCTTCGAGGTTGCTAAAACCAGTGATGTTGGCGGTCGGGCGTGCCAAGTTGTCGACAACTCCCTGTGCAATTGGGTCGGACACATTCGCGAACACGATCGGTATACTGTGCGTCTCCTTCTGTAGCGCGATCACAACATTCGACGGAGCTGCAAAAAATCACGTCGGGCCGCTGACGAACCAATTGTTGGGCTTGAACGGCGTTGTTTTGCGGGCTGCCGCCGGTCCAGCGGAGGTCGAACTGGACGTTGCGATCTTCAGTCCAGCCCAGCAACTTGAACGATTCCATGAAAGCATCCAACAGACGCCGTACTTCAGGATTGTCCGTACTGCCTAGCAGAATACCAATGGTGCGAATCCGCCCCATCTGCTGCGCGCGCGCCATGAATGGCCACGTCGCCAGTGCACCGCCGAGAAGCGAGATGAATTTCCGCCGCCTCATTCGATCACCTCGTCGGCGGTGGAGAGCAATGGTTGTGGCACTTTAAGGTCAAGTGTCTTCGCAGTCTTGAGGTTAATGGCTAACTCGTACTTCGTCGGCGCCTGCACCGGCATGTCGGCTGGCTTCTCGCCCTTGAGGATGCGATCAACATAGCCGGCCGCTTGCCGGAATTCCTCGACGGCATCAGGACCGTAGGACATCAAGCCGCCGGCAGCGACGAAAAAGCGGTCCCAGTACATCGCGGGCAGTTTGTGCCGAGCCGCTAGCGTGACGATCAGATCGCGATGGCTCACCACCGCAGCGCTCGGCGACGGGATCAAGCCGCCATTCGGAGAGCGGGCAAAATTCGCGACAGACTGCTCTATCTCGCCGGCGTCGCGCATGTTCACCGGGATCACCTCTACTCCGAGCGACGGCGCCACCGCCTGAACGGCGGCAAACGCGTTGGTCGTAAAACCTTGGCTGGCGTCTCGAAGGACTGCCACTCGCGTCACACGAGGTGCGATCTGCTTCAGTAGCCCCAGCCATTTAGCGCCTATGCTGAATTCCCAGTTCATGAAACCGGTGGCGTTGCCGCCCGGCCGCGCCAAGCTGTCAACGAAGCCGGCACCGACCGGATCGTTGGCGAGGGTGAATACGATCGGCACGGTGCGCGTGATTTGCAGCAACGGTCCGATGGACGAAGTTCCACCAGCCAGGATGGCGTCGGGCGCGAGGGCGGCCAGTTCCGCCGCGTGTCTGCGAATTTCGGCGGCGTTGCTCGTGGCCCAACGGGTGTCGACGCGCACGTTGCGGCCGATGGTCCAGCCCAATAGCCCCAGCGCCTGCAGGAACGCCCCGACGCGGTCCTGCCATATCGCATCGTCCGCGGCCGCCGGCAGCAGTATGCCGACGCGCCGCACCTGCTCGTGTGGTTGCGCGCCAGCCACCAGCGGCCACGCTGCCGCCGAGTCAGCAATTCTTTTGAGGAAATCGCGCCGTCTCACGAGTGTATCTCCAAGCCCGAGGACGACGCACTTTACCACATCGAGGGAAAGCTGTTCGCGTTACGGCAAATCCGGCCTGCCGATGCCTCAGAACATCATTCGCACCAATAAACTTGAAAAACTCTCACGTCTGATTTCGGCGCAAAGCGGAAACGCTTCACCGTGTTTGGATCGCGTATGCCGACGCAGTCGCAAGTGGCGCTAGCGCCATCCCAGCAAATGCCAGCTAACGCCAGCTAACGCCACGTGATCAGATCGTTCACGGCGTAGAGATAAGGCGTCAGCCAGATTGCGACCCAAGCGACGGCCGCCCAAGTCATAATGCGACTGGTCGTGTTGCAATTGGTTTTGATTGGTTTAGCCATCGCTACTCTCCATTGCCTCGGCTCGTATCCTTTGCTCGCGTATGGCGGATGAGGCCATTCCTTAAGCATGATCCCGAAAAGTGGATGCCGGTTTTCGGAAAAGATCATGCTCAAACAGCCAAAGCGAAATGCGAATCGACCTAAAATCATTTCGCTTTGGTGGAATGACCTCATCAGCTCAGTTCACGCCGGCTGCTTCGCCTGCTGTTGGCTGCACATGCTTTGCATTGCTTTTTGCATGTCGGCAGGCGCGACATCGCGAATATGCGTAGCGATCGACCAGCGATGGCCGAACGGATCCTCGATCTGGCCGTAGCGATCGCCCCAGAACATGTCGGTCACCGGCATCGTGGTCTTGGCGCCGGCCGGGCGGGCCCGCGCCGCGACCGCGTCGACGTCCTCGACATAGAGATGGATAGCGACCGGCGAGCCCTTGAGCGATTGCGGTCCGAGCGCACCGTGTTCCGGCATTTCATCGACCAGCATCACCGTCGAATCGCCGATGCGGATGGCCGCATGCATGAGCCGTCCGTTGGGACCGGGCAGCCGCGACGTCTCGGTGGCGTTGAACGCCTTCTTGTAAAACTCGATCGCTTCGGCCGCGCCCGCGCAAATCAGATGCGGGGTGACTGTGTGCATGCCGTTCGGAATCGCATTCACCTTGCTCATATCGCTACTCCTCGCTCGTTTTCGGGATGGCCAAGAAGACTCACCAAGTAATTCCGCAAGTGGCCAAGGCTTGCGGTGGCGATCTCCGCGCTTTGTTTTGCCTTCGCAAAGATGAAGGCGCCCTGCAGCACGCATTGCATGAAGTAGCCGACGCTCTCGGCATTCCAGGACGCCTGTGGCGCGTAGCGCGCTTTGGCGGCGGCGAGGTCGCGGGTCAGTTCGGCGACGTGCTCGGACAGCATCCGATCGCAGGCGAGCCGCAGATTCGGATGGCTCGCATAGGCTTCCTGAACGGTGGTCCCGATCAGGCAGGTGTAAAGCGGGATCTCGCCGGTCAGCAGCGCGATGCGAAAATCGACATAGCCGAGCACACGATCCCGCGGATCGCTCTTCGCACGGTACGGCGCATTGCCAAACAGCGTCGCCGCCATCGCGCCGAAGCGCTCGACCGCGGCAATCCCGAGCGCTTCCTTGCTGTCAAAGTGGTGAAAGAAGCCGCCTTTGGTGACGCCAGCGGCGGCGCAGATGTCATCGACCGTGCTGCCGGCATAGCCTTTGGTGCGGATGACATCGCGGGCAGCGTCGAGCAGCTTGGCGCGGGTTTCGGGGGCTGTTTGCGTTCTGACCATTTATAATACCAACCAGTTGGTACGGTAAAATACCCTAACCTTTTCAAGGTATCAAGGGCAGGCTTCGCCGAGCCGTACCAGCATGCGGGCCACCTAGGCAACTCATCCTTCGAGGCTCGCGGCTTCCGCCGCTCGCACCTCTGGATGACGAAATTTCATGTCACGGAGGCGTTGACTTTCGTCACCGTTTTTGTTACAAAACTCCGAACCTCGCTCAATCGGACGGGCTGCGGCCGGCAGGCCGCAAGCACGGGGCGAGTGCGGCGCCCGCGCGCGGCTTTGCAACCCGCTCCCGGGCGGCATTGGGCATCAACCCCTCGGCACTATGACCGGGGCGCGATGACCTCGCTGGACTGGGATAGGCAGGGGTGGGTAACGCCCACTCAACAGAGAGGCCGCGTCCCAGGAAGCAAAAGCCTGGTGCTGAGTTCCTTGCGATGAAAGACTCCTTGGGACGAGAACCGCGGTGGAACGCCGATAGATATGCGCCCCCCGAGTGGGGGCGCGGCCGGGCCCGTAAGGCGCGGCCGAATACTAATTGCGTCTGTCGGCGTTTCGCCTCCGATATTTTTTCTTTCGTTCTTTCCGTTCGTACCATTCGTCATTGCCGGACTTGATCCGGCAATCCATGCAGAACTTACGCTTGCACAGCGCAATCCACCGGCGCTCGCACGCTGAACATCAGCATGGACCACCGGCATAGGCGTCCGCAGGACGCCGTTCTGCGAACGGCTATGTCCGGTGGTGACGATCTCTGAGAGTGGCGTGACCGTGGCGTTTCATAGCTCGGATGCGAAGCCGCATCGCGAGAACGCGATTCTATTTTCCTCTCCCCGCCGCGCGGGGAGAGGTCGGATTGCCAACGGGTCCGGCCCGAAGTGGCCGGCCCGATGACAAGCTCCGCAATCCGGGTGAGGGGGCGTAGCCCCAAGTCCGAGCCTGGTGGCAACGCCCCGCATCCCGACCTTCTCCCCGCAAGCGGGGAGAAGGAGCAACAAGGCGCGTCGCGAGAACGGCTTGACTTATTCGCCCATTCCCCTATTTCCGGCGGCGGGACACCCCTCCCCACCGAGGGGCGACTATCTGGAAGGATAGGCCATGACGACATCGATGCCATCCGTGCGGCCGCGTGTGCCGCATTTTTCGTCTGGACCATGCGCCGAGCGCCCGGAATGGAACCTGCAAAATCTTGCCGGCGCATTTCTCGGCCGCTCGCACCGCGCCAAAGCCGGCAAAGCCAAGCTCAAATACGCCATCGAGCTCACGCGCGAAGTCCTGCAGGTACCGGCGGACTATCGCATCGGCATCGTGCCGGCGTCCGATACCGGCGCCATCGAAATGGCGCTGTGGTCGCTGCTTGGGGCGGGGCCGGTGACAATGCTGGCGTGGGAATCGTTCGGCGAAGGCTGGGTCAATGATGTCGCCAAGGAGCTCAAGCTCAAAAACGTAACCGTGCTGCGCGCGCCTTATGGCGAATTGCCCGATCTCGGCGCGATCGATCCGGCAAGCGACATCGTTTTCACCTGGAACGGCACGACGTCGGGCGCGCGCGTGCCGAATGCCGATTGGATCGCGGCGGACCGCACCGGATTGACCATCTGCGACGCCACTTCCGCGGCCTTCGCGCAAGCCTTGGACTGGGGCAAGCTCGACGTTGCGACTTTCTCCTGGCAGAAAGCGCTCGGCGGCGAAGCGGCGCATGGCATGCTGATCTTGTCGCCGCGCGCGGTGGCGCGGCTTGAAACCTACACGCCGCCATGGCCGCTGCCGAAGATCTTCCGCATGACCAAAGGCGGCAAGCTCAACGAAGGCATTTTCGTCGGCGAGACCATCAATACGCCATCGATGCTGTGCGTCGAAGACTATCTCGACGCGCTGCAATGGGCGAAATCGATCGGCGGATTAAAAGCGCTGCAAGCGCGTGCCGACGCCAATACAAAAGTTATCGCCGACTGGGTTGAGCGCACGCCATGGATCGATTTTCTCACCCGCGATCCGGCGCTGCGCTCGAACACGTCGGTGTGCCTGAAAGTGGTCGATCCGGCCGTGACCCGGCTTTCGGCGGACGCGCAAGCGGGATTCGTCAAAGGCATTGCCGCGGCGCTGGAAAAAGAAGGCGTCGCCTATGACATCGAAACCCATCGCGACTCTCCGCGGGGCTTTCGCATCTGGTGCGGTTCGACCGTAGAGCGGAGCGACGTCGAAGCGCTGACGCCGTGGCTGGATTGGGCCTATGCCAAGGCCAAGGCCGCGCTTGCCGCGGCCGCGTGATGACCATCCTTTGAGAGGACGAACGCATGGCGCCGAGAGTCCTTATTTCCGATGCGCTATCGCCGGCGGCGGTCGCGATCTTCAAGGATCGCGGCCTCGACGTGGAATTTGCGCCCACTCTCGGCAAAGACAAGGACAAGCTTGCCGCCACGATCAACGGTTTTGATGGGCTTGCGATCCGCTCTGCCACCAAGGTCACGGGCAAGCTCCTGGAGCATGCCAAGAACCTCAAAGTGATCGGGCGCGCGGGGATCGGCGTCGACAATGTCGACATTGCGGCGGCGACCGCCCGCGGCATCATCGTGATGAATACGCCATTCGGCAATTCGATCACCACCGCCGAACATGCGATCTCGCTGATGCTGGCATTGGCCCGGCAAATCCCCGAAGCCGACAGCTCGACCCGCGCCGGCAAATGGGAGAAAAACAAGTTTCTCGGCGTGGAGATCTTCGGCAAGACGCTCGGCATTATCGGCTGCGGCAATGTCGGTTCGATTGTTGCCGACCGCGCACTCGGCTTGAAGATGAAGGTCATCGCCTACGACCCGTTTCTGTCCGCCGAGCGTGCGGTCAAGCTCGGCGTGGAGAAAGTCGAACTGGACGAGCTGTGGCGGCGCGCCGATTTCATCTCGCTGCATACGCCGCTCACCGAAAAGACCCGCAACATCATCAACGCCGAGACGCTGGCGCAGATGAAGCGCGGCGTGCGGCTGATCAATTGCGCGCGCGGCGAACTGGTCGAGGACGCGGCGCTTGCGGCGGCGCTTAAATCCGGTCACGTTGCCGGCGCCGCGCTCGATGTGTTTCGCGAGGAACCTGCCACCCAAAGCGTGCTGTTTGGCCTGCCCAATGTGGTCTGCACGCCGCATCTCGGCGCCGCGACCATGGAGGCGCAGGAAAACGTCGCGCTGCAGATCGCCGAGCAGATGTCGGATTATCTCTTGCGCGGCGCGATATCGAACGCCGTCAATTTTCCCTCGATCACCGCCGAGGAAGCGCCGAAGCTAAAGCCGTTCATTGCGCTCGCTGAGAAGCTCGGCTCCTTCGCCGGACAGCTCACCGAAAGCGGCATCAAGCAGGTACGGCTCACCTACGAAGGCGGGGTCGCGCAGATGAACACCAAGGCGCTCACTTCCGCTGCGGTCGCGGGCCTGCTGCGGCCGATGCTGCAGGACGTCAATGTGGTCTCGGCGCCGATCATGGCGAAGGATCGCGGCATCATCGTCGAGGATACCCGGCGCGACGCCGCCGAGGGCGATTACGACAGCTTGATCACGCTCGCGGTGGTTACCGACCGGCAGACGCGCTCGGTCTCCGGCACCGTATTCGCCGATGGACGCCCGCGCATCGTCGACATCAAAGGCATCCGGATGGACGCCGAGTTCGCGCCATCGATGCTCTATGTCACCAATCAAGATAAGCCGGGATTTGTCGGGCGCTTTGCGACGCTGCTTGCCGAAGCCGGCATCAATATTGCGACCTTCCATCTCGGCCGCGAGTCGCAGGGCGGCAACGCCATTGCGTTGGTCGAGATCGATGGCAGCGTGCCCGCCGAGGTGTTGGCGAAGGTGCGGCAGATTGTGAACGTGCAGCAGGTCAAGCCGCTGCAGTTCTAGGGCGCCTATAGATCAGTTTGATATTGCGCTCGTCCCCGCCAAGGCGGGGACCCAGGTGTTTTCAAAATCAAAAAGAACTGGATTCCCGCTTGCGCGGGAATGAGCGGAGGTAAAAATCATTTCGCTTTACCGCCGGGTCGCCAGCGTAATGCCGGCGAGCACCAGCGCGTAACCGATGGCGTGAAACAATTGCAGCTGCTCGCCCAACAGCGCGATCGCCAGTACCGAGCCAAAGACCGGGACCAGATGAATGAACGGCGCCGCGCGGTTGGCGCCAATGAGTTCGATGCCGCGGTTGAGGCACAGATAGCCAAGGATCGAAGGAAAAATGCAGAGGTAGAGCAGAAGCAGCGCGTTGGTGTAATCGAGCACCATCGTTTGGCCGGCAGCAATCTCGAGCGCCATGGCGGGCAACAAGAAAACTGTCCCGCATCCCATGCCGACGGCCAGAAACGACAACGGATGGATCGGCGGCCGCAGCCGCAGAATGGCGACGTAAAAGGCGTAGATCAGCAGCGCAACGACAAACCAGAGGTCACCCTGATTGAACGCGGTAGCGAGCAAGATTTGGAAGCTGCCTTGGCAGACGATCACAACAACGCCGGCAAGCGAGACGCCGATGCCGGTCGCTTGGCGCAGCGACAAGCGATCGCGAAACAAGACAAACGACCACAGCGCGACGAACAGCGGTGAAACCGACTGCAGCAACAGTCCGTTGATCGCGGTGGTGAAATGCAGACCGTAATAGGCCATGGTGTTGTAGGCCGAGAAGCCGGTCAGTGCGAGCAGCATCAGCAATCCGGCATGCCGCCGGATCAGCGGCCAGTCGCGCGCTAGGTGGCGTGCGGCAAACGGCAGCAGGATGACAAAAGCGCCGCCCCATCGGATGACCGAGATTGTGATCGGCGGAATGTATCCGGCAACGAAGCGCCCGATCACCACATTGCCGGACCAGAACAGCGAGGTGAGCGACAACAGCACATAGGCTTCATGGAAGAGCCGCGCGCCGGTGCGCGTCCGATCAGGATCAAGATCGTCCACGCGGCGAGCCGGACCGCCGCCTTGACCGGACGTTCGATCGCCGCCCGCCTTTGGATATTGAAACTGGCCCGGCTGGGTCATCTGCGTTCCGGCGGTGAATGGCAAAACACGGGTTGAGCTACCGCGATGGGGACCAGGCCGCTAGGGCGCAAGCCGCATGACTGATCGGGCAAGGCTGCGAGCATGGGTGCGGACCGTGGGTGCGACGACGGATGCGGCGCACGGTGACCTGGAGCGACGCATAGGCTCGGTCAGCGCCGCCCGGATCGCGGCGCATCCGGTTCGCAGAAGCTGTATGGCCAAAGTCAGTTAACGGGCAGCCGATGCGATTTCCTTAAGTAAAACAGACTATTGCCGCGATTGATCGGCAGACTGCGAGCGTCGGTTTTCCTTGCTTCGCAGGGCATCATCCATTATCGGAACGGGCGGCTGCAGCCGGAATCCGAACCATCCGAGTCGTGATCGGCCGTTTGAGGACGCTTCCCTCATGGCAAATGTCGTCGTGGTTGGCTCTCAATGGGGCGACGAGGGCAAAGGTAAGATCGTCGATTGGCTCTCCGAGCAGGCCGACATCGTCGTCCGCTTCCAAGGCGGCCATAATGCCGGCCATACGCTGGTGATCGACGGCACGACCTACAAGCTGTCGCTGTTGCCGTCCGGCGTGGTGCGGCCGGGGAAGCTGTCTGTCATCGGCAACGGCGTGGTCCTCGATCCACACGCGCTATTGGGCGAGATCGCGCACCTCAAGAAGCAGGGTATTGTCGTCACGCCGGACAATTTGCGGATCGCGGAAAACACGCCGCTGATCCTGCCGCTGCACCAGGAACTCGACGTCGCGCGCGAGCGCGCCTCCGGCAAGGGTGCGATCGGCACGACCGGCCGCGGCATCGGCCCGGCCTACGAGGACAAGGTCGGTCGGCGCGCCATTCGGCTGATGGATCTCGCCGATCTGCAAATGCTCAACGGCAAGATCGAGCGTCTGCTCGCGCATCACAATGCGCTGCGGCGGGGTCTCGACATGAAAGAGGTCGCGCCCCGCGTCCTCTACGACGAACTTGCCGCCGTCAGTCCGAAGCTATTGCCGTTTATGGATTCCGTTTGGTCCTTGCTTGACGAAAGGCGCCGCGAGGGCAAGCGCATCCTGTTCGAAGGCGCGCAAGGCGCGCTGCTCGACATCGATCACGGCACCTATCCATTCGTCACATCCTCCAATACGGTGGCGGCGCAAGCGGCGACCGGTTCTGGTATGGGCCCCGGCGCAATCGACTACGTCCTTGGCATCTGCAAGGCCTACACGACCCGCGTCGGCGCGGGACCGTTTCCGACCGAACAGACCAATGCGATCGGCAAAACGCTCGGCGAGCGCGGCAAGGAATTCGGCGTTGTCACCGGACGGCCACGGCGCTGCGGCTGGTTCGACGCCGTTCTGGTGCGCCAAGCTGTGCGCACCAGCGGCATTCAGGGCCTGGCGCTCACCAAACTGGACATCCTCGACGGCTTTGAGGAGATTAAGGTCTGCGTCGCTTATCGGCTGGATGGCCGCGAGATCGATTATTTGCCGGCCAGCGAGCACGCCCAGGCGCGGGTCGAGCCGATCTATGAAACGATAGCCGGCTGGCGGGAAAAAACCGCCCACGCCCGCTCGTGGGCGGACCTGCCCGCCCAAGCGATCAAATATGTCCGTCGTTTGGAGGAGTTGATCGGTTGTTCCGCCGCAATTCTGTCCACCAGTCCGGAGCGCGAGGATACGATCCTGATGCAAAATCCGTTCGAAGCGTAAGATGCAAGTTCAGCGAGCCAAGCGTAAACTCCCCGAATGGCAGATTATCATCCACTGATCACACGCGCCGTAGAAGGGCTCAGCAATAGTACCGCGGAAGCCCGACGCACGCTGTACGAGCGCGCCCGAGCGGCGCTGGTGGCGCAACTGCGCGGCATCGATCCGCCGCTGTCCGAGGCCGAAATCACCCGGGAGCGCCTGGCGCTGGAAGATGCAATCCGCAAAGTCGAAGCCGAGTCGGTGCGCAAGGCCCGTACCGAACCGCGACCTGGACCGGTAGCGCCGCGGGCGATCAATGCGCAGAACCGCCAGTCTGGCGGCGGCGCTGCGGCGGCCACGCCAGCCGCGGCGACATGGCGCGATCGTCAGAGCGGAACGCCAGGCGATGCAGCAGCGCCGCGCGTTGAAGCAAAATCCGATCTGCCGCGACGAGATCAGTCGCAGGCTGGCGCCAACAAGACCGCATCGACCGAGTCGCCGCCGGCAGCGGAACAGCCTACCAGCGCGCGCAGCCGGCTTCTTGGCGCGCGTTTCTCCGAGCGGCCGCCGCAAGATCTCAAGTTCTTTCGTAAGCCAATAGCCGCCGCGGATGATTTGGACATGGCGCCGCCGCAAGCGGCAGCGCCATCCCGCGATGCGCCGAACGATTACCGCGGCGCCCAGCCGCATGAGTTTTCAGATAGGCGCGAGGCGACATGGGACCATGCCGAGCGGGCCGACTACGAAGGCTCGCACGATCTGATCGAGGACGGCTCCGCGCCAATGCACGGGCTCGAAGAGACCTACGAGCTCGACGACGAACAACGTATCGAACCGGGACGGCCGGGTGCGCGGCGTCCAATCGAGCCGGCGGATCGCTACCGCGAGCCCCGGCCGCCGCGCTCCTATCGCGGCCTCGCCCAGCTTGTGACCGCGCTGGTCATCCTGCTCGGCGTCGGCACGGTGGTTTACTGGCAGTGGTCGAATATCAACAGCGTCTATCAATTCCTCTCCCATATGCGCTCGCGCCAGAGCCAAACCGCCCAGCAACCGGCCGGCGAACCGAAATTTGGCGGGCGGGTGCCGCAAGAGCAAACGCGCCCGCAGCCGCCTACCGGCACTCCCAACGCACAAAACACACCGGCGACCGCGCAGCGCGTGGTGCTCTATGAGGAAGATCCGGGCAATCCGCAGGGCAAGCAATATATTGGCTCGGCGGTATGGCGAACCGAAACTGTCTCGCCTGGCAGCGGGCTAGCTCCGGAGCTGCAGATCCGCGCCGATGTCTCGATTCCCGAGCGCAACATGATCGTCACTTGGTCTCTGCGTCGCAACACCGACCAAGCGCTGCCGGCCAGTCACACGATCGAGATCATGTTTAACCTGCCGCCGGATTTTCCCGGTGGCGGAATCTCCAATGTCCCCGGCGTTCTGATGAAGGAATCGGAGCAGGCGCGCGGCGTGCCGCTCGCGGGTCTGGCCGTGAAGGTCACCAACGGCTTCTTTCTGATCGGCCTTTCGGCCGTTGACGCCGATGTGCAGCGTAACTTGCAGCTGCTCAAAGATCGGCCCTGGTTCGATGTTCCCATCGTTTATAACAATGGCGGCCGCGCCATTCTTGCGCTCGAAAAAGGTCCGTCAGGGGACCGCGCTTTCGCGGATGCTTTCGCCGCTTGGGGCAAATAGAGGACGCCGGCAAACTGACGCCGCCCGGTTTGTTGTCATGGCGTTCGGCTGGGAGAAGCACAATGAGCGCGTCTGACGCGAGGAAGCCAAAACCGGCTTCGAACCCGTATCTCGTTTCCGCGTTTCGCACCTTGGATACGGAATCGGAAGGGCTAGCCGCTCTGACTGCCGCAATGGCCGATAGCCTTGCGGCGCCGTTCGCGGCTGCCGTTGAGACCATCCGGGCCGCGCGCGGGCGCGTGATCGTCACCGGGCTGGGCAAATCCGGGCATATCGCGCGTAAGATCGCGGCGACACTGGCCTCGACCGGAACCCCGGCTTTCTTCGTGCATGCCGCCGACGCCAGCCACGGCGATCTCGGCATGATCACGTCCGATGACGTCATGCTGGCACTGTCGTGGTCGGGAGAAACCGAGGAGCTGAAGGATCTGATCAATTATTCGCGGCGGTTCCGCATTACGCTCATCGCCGTGACGGTCAATCTCGAGAGCACGCTCGGCAAGGCCGCCGATATCGTCTTGGCGCTTCCCTCGGCGCGCGAGGCGTGTCCACATAACCTGGCGCCTACGACTTCGTCATTGATGCAGCTCGCCCTCGGCGACGCCTTGGCGATCGCGCTTCTTGAAAGCCGCGGCTTCACCGCCGTTGATTTTGGAATCTTTCATCCGGGCGGCAAATTGGGCGCCGCATTGAAATTCGTTCGCGACGTGATGCACCCCGGCGCTAGCGTGCCGCTGATTGCGCGCGGCGCGCCGATGTCCGAAGCGATCGTAGAAATGTCGGCCAAGGGATTCGGCTGTGTCGCCGTCACCGAGCCGAGCGGCAAACTCGCCGGCGTGATTACCGACGGCGATCTGCGCCGTCACATGGGGGCCGACCTGTTGCAAGCCAAGGTGGATGCGGTGATGACCGCGGCGCCCAAAACCGTCCGGCCAGATCAATTGGTCAGCGAAGCGCTGCAACTTCTCAACGCATCGAAAATCACTGCGCTGATCGTGGTCGACGCTGACCGTCCGGTTGGCATCGTCCACTTTCACGATTTATTGCGCGCCGGCGTCGCCTGATCGCGCTAGTAGAGGCCGCCGTTCACAACACTGGAATCTTGCGAACCGTCATCGCCGGGCGCGCCGGCGCGGACCGGTCCTGCCCGCAGCGCCGGCGCGGCCGACGCTGGCGCAACGGGACCCTGTTGCGCGCCGCTTTGAGCTGCCGCGGCCGTCGCCGTGGGCTCTTCTTTGGCTTCTGGCTTGGCCTCCGGTTTTGGCTGGCCGTGGGCGATGAAGTCCGCATAGCCCGCGGTGCCCGGCCTCGGCGGCACATCGGCGGGCAGGCCGCCGGCCCAATGCGGCCAATGGTCGGCGACAAAGCCACCGCAGCTCGCAAGATTAAGCCCAAATCCGAGCAAAGTTGCCGCTGTAATGAGCCGCTTGGGGGCCATAAGGCTGCCGGATGTCTGGTGCGAAATCTTATATCCCAGTCCGTCGGGATGGATAGCATTCGTGGGTCCATTCGTGGCGGGACTATGGTGCTGAAATCGTATGCGCTTTAACTATTTCTCGGCAGGACACGCGGTGTGGCGCACAGTTTTGGCGCTGAT
>JBKPIZ010000367.1:0-3652 GCA_046730495.1 Pseudomonadota bacterium | reverse complement strand
GCGCACACCCAAGGCAGAATGCGCCGCGAAGCGCGATCGGAAAATCATACATAGGTTTTACGCTCCTAGCTACTTTCCGGCGCAAAATTGGTGGTTTCATGAACTTTGACCAATGGCGCGACGCAAAGCGAAGCCCGTCGGAATGGCCGACGGGGTCTGCAGGCCGCGAGATCACGGGCGCAGACCTATGGGACTGACTGCTTTGCCATGGCGCGGCCGATGTTGATGAGGTTGTCGGCGATCACGCCGAGACCAACCCAGCGCTTCATGCCGGCGTCGCCTTTGTAGCGACAGCGGTTGAGACCATGTCGGCGTTTGACCACGCTAATGCGGCCCTCACAGCCGGTGCGCCATTTCTGGCCCTGGCGGAACCAGCGCTTTTTCTGCTCGCGTCTGCGCTCGGGACTTTTGGTCGAGCGATTGGGAATGCAGACCCGTTTGACGCCCTTGGCTTTCGCCGCCGCCTCGTTCTTTGCTGAGTAAAATGCGGCGTCCGCGGCCACCAGGCGCGGAATGCGTCCGAGCCTTGCGTGATGCGTCTCGACCGCTGCGATCAGCAGGTCCGCGTCATTCGGTCGCCGATCATAGACCTCGTAGTCGGTGACGATCTGATTTTCCGCCTCCTGCAGCTTCACCATCTTGCCGAATTCGGTCGGCTTGCCGGCCTTGCCCTTGCGGATGATTTCCGTCTCCGGCTCGAACAGGCTCACCAGCTTGCCGTCGCCGCGCGTGTCGCCGCGCAGGATGCGCGCGCGGGTCTGTTTCATCACCTTTCTGACGAGCGGCACCATGGCATCAAGCTTGTCGCGCAGGCCCTCCAGCGTCAGTTGCAGTATGACGTCGGCCGAGCGCTTCACGCCCGCGGCGATTTCCTGCGAGAAGCGTTTGGCTTGCCCTGCCACCCGACCGGTGGAATTGAGCAATTGACCGTAGGCGCGCTTGAGTTTCTCCTGGCCTTGCTTAGCCTTGGAGCGCGCCGCGCGCGCGATGTCGAGCACCCTCAGCTTCACGCTGCGGCTCCGGTCGCGCAGCTTGGTTCCGGCCTCGCCCACGATCTGCGTGATCTTCTTCATGGTGCGAATGAGCACCCGCACGCCGTCTCCCAGCAAGCTCGAATCGGTCGGATGGTGGATGTTGGTCTCCACCACCGTGGTGTCCACGCGCATGCGGCGGCCTTCGGTCAAGCCATGGCTCTGTGCCATGGTCACCATCCTGGTGTGGATCTGTTTGATCACGTCCCCCCCAGCGCCACGCCCCAGCGTCCCATCGTCTTGGCGTCGGGCGTCTTCGCGCCGCCCACGCGAGTGAAGTCGCGGTACACCAGATTGGCGCGTACCTCACGCTCGAGCACGCCATAGCTCCAGTTGCGGATGTGCTTGAGGATCAGCAGGCGTAACACCACCTCCGCCGGCGTACCCAATCGGCCGCGGCTGCGGCTCTTGGGATGGCGCTTGCCGAGGGCCTCATACACGGCCGCTACCATTTGCTCATCCGCCAGCACCTGATCGGCGTGCCGCATCCAGTCTTCGCACAGATCGCTCACCTCTTCGGCGATCAGGCCGTCGCCGAAGCTGCGCTGTGCACGCCGCATCTTAATCATGTTGCTTGCGCCGGGACTTCGACGCCGCGCCATCCGGGCGCAGTAGTTCATGATTGAGTTCGCAAATGCCCTCGATCGCCGTCTTCAGCTTCTGATAATTGGCGAGCAAGCGGCGAACCTCGGTGACCCGCTCGCGTCGCACGCTGAACTGCCGTGTGCGTCCACCGCCATAGCTGACTGTCAGAACGAAGACCCGGTGTCCTTCACCGCGCGCACATTTTGGGCAGTCCTTGGTGTGGCGGATGGTGCGCTCCAACAGCGAGCCACGCAGCAACTCACCAGTGACCGGCAGCTTGCTCAGCAGCTTCGCGCGTGCTCGAAGGGCTCGTGCTCGAATCATTCACACGAATGAATCAGCGGCGGCCGCCACAGTCAACTTCAAATCCGTCCGAGCTTGCAGTTTTCCGCAAAAGCTGCGATTCAAACCGCAAGCGTGATGCTCTCAATTTTGCGCCGGAAAGTAGCTAAGGACATCCGTCGCAACAAGTGAATCGGATTGCGCTCGGGCGCCCTGTGATGATTTGACTCGGGGCGATAGGATTCCCGGGATGGCGTAGCGGCAGTATGCGGGCCGGCATGATCGACACGCAAGCGATTCGACAAAGGTGGGAGTCCGTCGGCTCGAAGCTCGATGAGCGGGGGCGGCGGGTGTTCGCAGCCGGCGAGGTCCGCGCGACAGGATGGGGTGGTCTGGAGGCGGTTTCAGAGATCACGGGGCTCGCGCGTTCGACCATCGGTCGGGGACTGAAAGACCTCAACGCCGCGCCCCTGCCGAAAGGCCGGGTGCGCCGCAAGGGTGGCGGCCGGCGGCATCTGTCGAGCCGGGACACGACGCTGATCAAGGATCTGCGTAACGTCATCGAGCCGGCTACGCTGGGCGATCCCATGCGCCCGCTGTTGTGGGTGTCGAAAAGCTACGACAAGCTGGCCTCCGCGTTGCAGAAGAAGGGCCACGAGATCAGCGCCAGCAGCGTGAAGAGACTGTTGCCGACGCTCGGCTACAGCCGGCAGTCGAATCGCAAGGCCGACGAGGGCTCGAAACATCCCGACCGCAATGCGCAATTCGAGCACATCAACGCCAAGGCGATTGCGGCACAGGCCGCGAGGCAGCCCGTCATCTCAGTCGACACCAAGAAGAAAGAACTGATCGGCAACTACAAGAACGGTGGCACCGACTATCGCCCGAAAGGCGATCCGCGGCGCGTGAAGGTGCACGACTTCGAGGACAAGGAGCTCGGCAAGGTCGTGCCTTATGGCGTGTACGACGTTGGCGCCAATGCAGGGTGGGTGAGCGTCGGGGTCACAAGCGACACGGCTCAGTTCGCCGTCGCCTCCATCCGCCGCTGGCTCGACGCGATGGGGCGCGAGCGCTACCCGAAAGCCCGCGAGCTGACAATCACGGCCGATGGCGGCGGCTCGAATGGAACGCGCGTCCGGCTGTGGAAGGTCGAGTTGCAAAAGCTCGCCGACGAGACTGGCCTCGTGCTCCACGTCCATCATTATCCGCCCGGCACGTCGAAGTGGAATAAGATCGAGCACCGCCTGTTCTGCCACATCACGCAGACCTGGCGCGGGCGACCACTCGTCGATCGCATGGCCGTAGTCGAGCTGATTGCCGCGACGACAACCAAAGCCGGCCTGAAAGTCGCGAGCGCGCTCGATACCGCGACCTACGAAAAGGGCATCAAAGTCAGCGATGCCGAGATGAAGACGCTCGACATCCAGGGCGACGCATTCCATCCCGAATGGAACTACACCATCCGCCCGCGATTAATCGCTAATCGGAGCGGTTATTTTGGCGAATGTCCTTAGCGAACATGAACGCTCGGCGGCATTCGTCTGCGGTTTCACCAACGTGACGATTCAAGAAAAGATCCGCTCTATACAAGAGGTGGCGTCTGAATATTGGTTTGGGCTGCACAATCTGACCAACAACGCGCCACTACAATGCCGGAATCAGCGGACTCTCTATTGTGGTTAACGTCGGGATTGTGGTTAACGTCGGGGGGCCGACTATTCGCGTCTGGAGCAGAGCGCAATTGAGCGTTGCCG
>JBKPIZ010000366.1:0-2140 GCA_046730495.1 Pseudomonadota bacterium | reverse complement strand
CGTAGCCGCAGTGCGCCAACATCGGCGCGCCCCGGCAATTCCGCTTTCGCCAGCACTTCCGACCAGGCGAACACGGTCGCGCCGGCAAACAGCGGCGCGACGTGGCGGCCGCCATTGATCGCGGCGACGTGAAATGCATTGGCGAGCCCGTTGAACGACAGCGCCCGCGCCAGCGAAATGACGTGCCCGCCATAGATCAGCCGGCGCCCGAATCGTCCTTTGCCCTCGATGAATTGATTGAAATGAATGCGCGCGGTGTTCTGATAGAGCCGGGTCGCAATCTGATGCTCGGCTTCCTCGACCGTAACGCCGTCGACATGATCGATCCGCTCGCCGACTTCGTAGTTGCCGAAACGGTCCGTGCTGCCGGCGAGCGCGAAGTCATAGGCGGAAACGTCGATCGGCGGACAGGCCTCGCCAAGGAGTTTGGGATCGAGCGCGGTCGGCAGGCGCGGCACGTGATCGCCCGGCGCCGGCGCCGCCTCGTCGCGCTTGCGCAGCATGACCCAGCGCACATATTCGAGCACCGGCGCGGTGTCCTGGTTGTAGCCGGTGGTGCGCACATAAACGATGCCGGTCTTCCGGCTCGAATTCTCCTTCAATCCAATGACTTCGGATTGCGCCGCGAGCGTGTCGCCGGGATAGACCGGTTTGCGAAAGAAGCAATTGGCGTAACCGAGATTGGCGACCGCGTTGAGCGAAACGTCGGGCACGGTCTTGCCGAACACCACATGGAAAACGAGCAAATCGTCGAGCGGCGAGCGCGGATAGCCGATCGCCTTGGCAAACGCATCGGAGGACTGCACCGCAAAGCGCGGGCCGAACAATCCGGTGTAAAGCGCCGCATCGCCGGTGGTCAGCGTGCACGGCGTGGCGTGGCGGATAACCTGCCCGACGCGGAAATCCTCAAAAAAGTTGCCGGGACTGTTCTTCGACACGGAGAGAACCTTGGACAGAACCTTGGGCAAAACCTAGGGCGAGCCGTTGGGCAATACCCGACGCCTGCGGCCGCGCTCCGCCCCGTCTTAACGGGACAAGCGCGTTGGGGAAAGCATGTCGAAGTACATATATCGCTGACAGGAATGTGAGGGGCGGCAGGCGGTCGCTTTTGCTAAAGCTTCGCCCGTCGCACCGCACCGCCGGGTAGTTCGCCCAAGAGTAGCCCCCAAGAGTAGCCCACGAGTCGACCATGAGCGTCGAAGCTGCCCGTTCCGCGGACCTGCAAAACCCCGCCAACATGCGGGGCGAGCTCGTTCATCCGCGCTGGGTGCGCATCACCCATTGGATCAATGCGCTGGCGATGTTCATGATGATCGGCTCAGGCTGGCAGATCTACGATGCCTCGCCGCTGTTCGATTTCCTGAATTTTCCGCCGGCGCTGGCGCTCGGCGGGTGGCTTGCCGGGGCGCTGTTGTGGCACTTCGCCGCCATGTGGCTTCTGGTCATCAACGGCATCGCCTACGTTACGCTCGGCTTCGCCACCGGACGATTCCGCCGCAAGCTGTTGCCGATCCGGCCGCGCGCCGTGCTCGACGATTTTCTTGCCGCCTTGCGCGGCGGGCTCTCGCATGACGATCTCACCGTTTACAACTCGGTGCAGCGGCTACTCTATGCCGGCGTGCTCGTGGCGGGCGTCGTCATCGTTCTGTCCGGGCTGTCGATCTGGAAGCCGGTGCAATTCAAATATCTGACGGCGCTGTTCGGCGGCTACGACATCGCGCGCTATGTCCACTTTTTCGCCATGACGGCGATCGTGGCGTTTCTGACGATCCATGTCGCCTTGGCGCTGATCGTGCCAAAGAGCCTGCGCGCCATTATCTTGGGGCGATAAAGGAAAGAACTGATGCCTCAAAAGCGCAAAGCACCGCCCGGCGTCGATGCGAAATTCCTGATCAAGGATGCGGCGAAGCTATTGCCGGTTCCATCGCGCCGGCTGTTCCTGCGCGGCGCCGCCAGCCTCGGCTCGCTGGCGATGCTGACCGGCTGCGACATTATCGATGGTCCCACCGCCGAGAATGCCTTGGGCGTCATGTCGCGCTTCAACGATCGCGTCCAGGCGCTGTTGTTCAGCGAGACGACGCTGGCGCCGGAATATCCGGAAAGCGCGATTACGCGGCCGTTCCCGTTCAATGCCTACTAT
>JBKPIZ010000365.1:0-2163 GCA_046730495.1 Pseudomonadota bacterium | reverse complement strand
GAGATCGTCGACCAGCGCTTCGAACTTGGCGCGCGTGAGCTTCATCGTCAGATGCTTCGGTCCGGCCGCATCGGCGGTGATGAACGGCAGGTTGATTTCGGTCTGCGTCGTCGATGACAACTCGATCTTGGCCTTCTCGGCGGACTCCTTGAGCCGTTGCAGCGCGAGCTTGTCGCGGCGCAGATCGATGCCTTGCTCTTTCTGGAATTCGTCGGCGAGATAATTGACGAGACGCATGTCGAAATCTTCGCCGCCGAGGAAGGTGTCGCCATTGGTCGACTTGACCTCGAACACGCCGTCGCCGATTTCAAGAATCGAAATATCGAATGTGCCGCCGCCGAGGTCATAGACCGCGATGGTGCCCGACTTGTTCTTGTCAAGACCATAAGCGAGCGCCGCCGCCGTCGGCTCGTTGATGATACGCAGGACTTCGAGCCCGGCGATCTTGCCGGCATCCTTGGTGGCTTGGCGCTGTGCGTCATTGAAATAAGCGGGAACGGTGATGACCGCCTGCTCGACCTTGGTGCCGAGATAGGCTTCTGCCGTTTCCTTCATTTTTTGCAGCACGAACGCGGAAATCTGCGAGGGCGAATAAGTCTTGCCTTCAGCCTCCACCCAAGCGTCGCCATTGGAGGCGCGTACAATCTTGTACGGAACGAGCTTCTTGTCTTTTTCCACCATCGGATCGTCGTAGCGACGGCCGATCAGACGCTTCACTGCGAAAATGGTGCGTTCGGGATTGGTGACGGCCTGGCGTTTCGCCGGCTGGCCGACCAGACGCTCGCCCTCGTCCGTGAAAGCGACGATCGACGGCGTCGTGCGCATGCCTTCAGCGTTCTCGATGACCTTCGGCGTCTTGCCTTCCATTACGGCGACGCAGGAATTGGTCGTTCCGAGATCGATACCGATGACCTTGGCCATGGTCTTAAATCCTCTTCTTTGCGGCAGGTCGGGCTGGCCCGTCAGGCGCCCTTAAGTCCGACCCCCTTACCCAACACATCGCCCCGGGCGGTCCAAAACGGCTGCGCGAGGCGATTTCCTTTGGCTCATATAGGTGGGCATCATAGGCCTGCAAGACAACATGGCCGGCATCAAGCGAGCGCCACGGCCGCCGCTGCGCGGTGTCGGCTTAAGCGCTGCGGCAAAGCTGAAGCGGGCATGGGTCAGGCGCGGGCGGCGGCAGGGTTCGCGTGGGTTTAGAGTCTGGATAGACCGGACAGCGAGAGCCGTCCGACGCGAGGGTGGCGACAAGCGGTAAAAATCCCATAAAGGCAACCGAAACGAACCGATGAATCTGCAAATTGGCACCCGCGGGCTGCGCTTTTATCCCGGCCATTTCAGCCGCGAGGCGCAGACGACTGTGCTCGCAGCGCTGCGCGGCGTATTGGCGAAAGCACCGCTGTTCACGCCACGCATGCCGAATTCCGGCCGGCCGATGTCGGTCTGCATGTCGAATTGCGGCCTGCTCGGCTGGATTTCTGACGAGCGCGGCTATCGCTATCAGAGCCTGCATCCAGACACCGGCCAGCCTTGGCCCGCGATCCCCGATCTGCTGTTGCAATTGTGGGACGAGGTTGCGCACTATCCGCACGCGCCAGAAGCTTGCTTGATCAACTATTACGGTCCGAACGCGAAAATGGGGCTGCATCAGGATCGCGACGAGGCCGATTTCTCGGCGCCGGTCGTCTCATTGTCGCTCGGAGACTCCTGTTTATTCCGTGTTGGTGGCGGCAAACGCCGCGATCCGACCCGCTCGTTCCGCCTCAATTCCGGCGATGTGCTCGTCCTTGGTGACAATATGCGCCTCGCCTTCCACGGCGTGGATCGCATTTACACGGAGACGTCCACCTTGCTCGCAGAGGGCGGACGGATCAATGTCACCATGCGGCGCGTAACGCGGCCGCAAGCGCCAGTCTGACTTCGCGGGCGCAGACGCTCATCGCTCGACCGACCAGATCGATAATGCATTCTGCCGTCACACCTCGTTCTCGGTTTCGCTGGCGCGGCGCAGCGCCGACAGCGGCGAGCGTGTGTCTTGGTCTTACCATGCTCATGGCGCTGCCCATGCAAGGCGCCGCCGCGGCGGATGTGATATTCCCGACCGGCTCGCGTCTCGGCCTCGTGCCGCCGGCGGGCATGGTGCTGAGCCGCACGTTCCAGGGG
>JBKPIZ010000364.1:0-7691 GCA_046730495.1 Pseudomonadota bacterium | reverse complement strand
TCCGCGAGCCGCGTTGCAATGTCGGGGCGAACCACCAAGCGGTCGACCACGACGTCGATGTCATGGGTGAACTTCTTGTCGAGCGCCGGCGCTTCGGCAATCTCGTAAAACTTGCCGTCGATTTTGACGCGCTGATAGCCTTTTTTCATGAACTCGGCGAGTTCCTTGCGGTACTCGCCCTTTCTGCCACGCACCACCGGCGCCAACAAATAAAGCCGTGTCCCTTCCGGCAGCGCCATGATGCGATCGACCATCTGTGAGATCGTTTGGCTTTCGATCGGTAATCCGGTGGCCGGCGAATAGGGCACGCCGATACGCGCCCACAACAGCCGCATGTAATCGTAGATCTCGGTGACCGTGCCGACCGTCGAACGCGGATTGCGCGAGGTGGTCTTTTGCTCGATGGAAATGGCCGGCGACAGGCCGTCGATCTGATCGACGTCCGGCTTCTGCATCATTTCAAGGAATTGCCGCGCGTAAGCCGAGAGGCTTTCGACATAGCGGCGCTGGCCCTCGGCATAGATCGTGTCGAACGCGAGCGACGATTTCCCCGAACCGGATAGCCCGGTGAAGACGACCAAGCGATCACGCGGAATATCGAGATCGATGTTCTTGAGGTTATGTTCGCGGGCGCCGCGGATGGCGATGACGCGGCGATCCTCCGCGCCGCCCCGACCGGGGCGGCCGCTCTGCGCTTTGGCGGCTTTGTCGAACAGGTCGTTCATTCAGCTTGTCCGCTCGTCGCAAAATCTATCCTGAAAGCAGTCCGGATTTCCTGCTTGCCGCGGCGCCGCGATCGGCTGACGCGGCCGCCAGGATTGCGGGAACGAGCGGATGTGGAACCCGCCAGCTGTTCAGGTGCTGGACCGAACATAGTGAGAACGGTTGGCGTTTGCCAGCGCGCCAACGTGGCTTTTCCCGGAAAACATAGAGCTGCGGCGCGTGCCGCGCTGCTGTGAACGGGGACGACCAAATGCTCTGCGGGATCGTTGGGTTGGCTTAAGGCTTGGGTCCGCCCGACCAATTGAACTTGTAATTGAGGCCAACGATGATCGTATGGAGATTGGAGTTAACGCTGACCGGAGTGATGGCGTTAAAATTGTAGTTCTTCCTGCCGAAGTCGTAGAAGTCATACTCGATCTTGCCGGACAGATTTTCCACCAAGCCGAATTCGATTCCCGCGCCGACGGTGAAGCCGGTCCGGTTGTCGTTGATGACTTGCGACGTGATCGTGACCCCTCCAGCCGGTCCCGCCAAGCCGAGCAGGTCTTCTGTGTACCTGACGTTCATCCAAGCACCGCCAGCCTTGGCGTAGAACAGCCAATCGTTGGCAGCGTAACCCACCCGTCCGGTCAGCGCGGCAAACCACTCGGCTTGAGAAGTGAAGCGTTCCGACCCAATCGGCGTCGGCCCGGGGGCCACACAAGTGGCAACGCATCCGATCAAGGTATTTCCATTGATCGCCGAGTCGGTCCACGACGCTTCCACGCCGACAACCCAAGGCACGAATTCGTAATTCGCCCCGACCTGCGCGCCACCGATGACTCCGGCTGGCCGCAGATTGCCGGTACCCGTCAAATTGAAGCCGCCCGGCGAGAAGCCGTTTTGACTCACGGAATCAACCAGCAGTCCACCGCCGATGTGGCCGCCCACATAGATGCCGGTCCAGTCATAGATCGCGGGCGGCGGGGGCGACGCCGGGTAGTAGGACCTCGGAACGCCCATATCGGCTGCCCGCGCCGGCGCAGCCACGACCGCGAATCCGCAAAGGACAAGGCACGCGATCGCGGTGGCCAAGGACCGTCCCGGCGACGCCGATAACCGGCAGATTGGCCTCCGATAAAGGAGCCGTCGAAATCCCCCTCGGCGCCATAGACGAACGCGTCGGTCTGGAAATTGACGCCGAGCGTGGCGCCGGCCAGGAAACCCCTGAGATTGAAATTGCCGGTGGTCCCACCGGGATCGCTGGGGTCGCTCCAATTGCTCGTGCCGAAGCCGTAGCCGAGATTGAAGCCGAAATAGACCCCACCCCAGTTATAGACCGGCGAGGGCGGCGGCACGTAAGCGGCTGGCGCGCGTGGCGGCGCCGCAACCGGTGGCGGCAAGTCGGACGCGAGCGCCTGGCCGCCAGAAGCCAATGCCACGGTCCCCCGCCAGTAGCCAGCGCTTCATGCAGCCCCCAAAAATGGCGTCACAAAGAGTTTCCCCCAATGCCCGAATAAGTAGCTGATCCGTCAATGGAAAGATGTAACGCAAAAGCCCACAGGGGGTAGTTTTCTACACGCTCTGGTTAATATCGAACGGTACTCACACGTAAAATGAGAATCGCTCAACTTAAGACCTCGCTCCACGCCGAATGCGCTCACATATCGGAGGCCCGGTCGGCTTCGCTTGTACTCACGGCGAAAACGTCTTAGAACAAAGCGGGAACTTGGCCGCTCAGCATTGGTGAGAAGGACCTACGCGTGTGGACAAACGCGCTTGGCTGTTGCGGCCCGATTGCGTGCCACTACTGTCGTGAACCGTTGGCGACCATGCCGAACGGGTGCGACCGGGCCCTTGAAGTGGGAATAATCAGCGAGCAGCGAACGGAGTAGGACGATGGCGGGAAGCGTGAACAAGGTCATTCTGATCGGCAATCTGGGTGCCGATCCGGAAATCCGTCGCACTCAGGATGGGCGGCCGATCGCCAATCTGCGGCTCGCGACCTCCGATTCGTGGCGCGACAAAGCAACCGGCGAGCGACGGGAGAAGACCGAATGGCACCGCGTCGTGATCTTCAACGAAAACCTGTGCCGCATCGCCGAGCAGTACCTGAAAAAGGGCTCGAAGGTTTACATTGAAGGGGCCTTGCAGACACGCAAGTGGCAAGATCAGTCGGGTCAGGACCGCTATTC
Source organism: Pseudomonadota bacterium (assembly GCA_046730495.1). Taxonomy (GTDB): domain Bacteria; phylum Pseudomonadota; class Alphaproteobacteria; order Rhizobiales; family Xanthobacteraceae; genus BOG-931. Next base: position 4,794 of record JBKPIZ010000364.1, on the reverse strand, counting down.
GACCGAGGTCGTACTGCAGGGATTCCGCGGCGAGCTGACATTGCTTGATCGCGCCGGGGCGTCATCGGGCGATGCTGGATCGGACGCGAACGGCGAGTTCGGCTCGCCGGGCCCGACCCGCAAGGCGGCTGTTGCGGCGGCCGGATCGGGCCGCGGCGACATGGATGACGAGATCCCATTCTGAGCGCGGCTGAGTTGCTGCTGCACGCTCGCTCTGCCGATTTGCGCGGCTGTTTCTCAGCCGCAGTGAACGCGAGCCGTTGAACGGCACAGCAATGCTTGATCTCATCTTCGCGCTTAAATTTGTGCACATGCTCGCTGCCGCGACCATGTTCGGCGTCTGGCTCTGCCTGGCGATTGTCATGTTGCGCGGCCACCGCTCGGACAATCCATCCGTCGTTGCCGTAACAACGCAATTCGTCGTGGACGTTGAAAAAATGGTCATGGCACCCGCCATCGCCGCACAGCCGATTTCCGGATTTCCGCTCGCCTTTGCGATCGGCCTTTCGCCGCTCAGCGAATTCTGGATCGCGGTGTCGCTTGGGCTGTTTGCGGTTGCGGTAGCGTGCTGGGTTGCGGCTTTTCGCGTCGAGCTTGGTGTCCGCAGGTTGAGCCGGCAATCGGCACTCGATGCCGTTACGCTGCCGCACGATTATCGCCGCATGTTCCGCGCCTGGTCCGGGCTCGCAGCCGCCGGACTACTGGCGACCACGGCAATTTTCGCTTTGATGATTTGGCAGCCGCGGCTCGATTGAGCACCGCCGGGCGACCTATCCGCCCAAAATAGCGCGTACGCCGTCGACCACATATTGCACGGCTAAGGCGGCCAGTAGCACGCCGAGCAGGCGCGACAGCACGATATTGCCGGTCATGCCAAGAAGCCCGCTGATGCGCTCGGCGAAAAAGAACGCGGCGACACAGCATGCGGCCACCAGCACGACCACGATGAGCAGGCTCGCGATCAAGAACCAATTGCCATGCGCATGTCCGGCCAGCAAAACCGTCGCCGTGATCGCGCCAGGGCCGGCGAGAAGCGGAATCGCGAGCGGAAAAGCGGCGACGTTGCGTACATGCTCTTCGACGGCCTGCTCGGCGGCTTCGCCTTCCCGCCGGATGCGAACGCCAAAGACCATTTCCGAGGCGATTGAAAACAACAATAGTCCGCCGGCAATCCGAAATGCGGCGAGCGAGATTTGCAGCGTCTCGAGGAGCCAATCGCCGATCAAAGTTGAGCCGGCGAGAATGATGCCCGCGATAATACTTGCGCGCACGGCCACTAGGCGGCGGGCGGTGCGCGGCAGTCCGTCGGTTACGGCGAGAAAAGTCGGCGTCAGTCCGATCGGGTCGACCACGACGAACAAGGTCAGGAACGCCGAGATGGCATAATCAAAAGGCATTGTTCGAACTCAGCGGAATGGCGCTTTGGTTTGTCGTCTATGTGGGGATTTAACGGGGCGGATGCGGATAAATCTTCACTTTTTCCCGAGGCGGATTTTTCTCGTTTTGGTCGTTCTCCCACGGGCAATTTCCCTAGCCATGGGCGGGCCCAGGACACATCACATAGCCCATTGAAATCACATACGAAAACCCCATATTTCGAGAGCCGATATGAGTGGCCTTGCTAGGCCCGATCGGCTATAAAAATACGCGTCCGATTCGTCAGGATTTTTGCCTTGTCAGACCAGGATAGTGGGCCGCCGAACGACGGCGGCAATGGCGGTGCGCCGTCCGATATTCGCCCCGTGTCAATCACGGAGGAGATGAAGAAGAGCTATCTCGATTACGCCATGAGCGTGATCGTGGCGCGTGCGTTGCCGGATGCGCGCGACGGGCTCAAACCGGTGCATCGGCGCATCCTCTATTCAATGCACGAGAACGGCTACGAGTGGAACAAGCCGTACCGGAAATCCGCGCGCGTCGTCGGCGACGTTATCGGTAAATATCACCCGCACGGCGATCAGGCGGTCTACGACGCGCTGGTTCGCATGGCGCAGGATTTTTCGATGCGCCTGCCGTTAATCGACGGGCAGGGAAACTTCGGCTCGGTTGACGGCGATGCGCCGGCGGCCATGCGATACACCGAAGTGCGGCTCGAGCGTGTGGCCGGCACGCTGGTGGAGGACCTCGACAAGGACACCGTCGATTTCCAGCCCAATTACGACGGCTCGGAGCGGGAGCCCGCGGTCTTACCGGCGCGGTTTCCCAACCTTCTGGTCAATGGCGCCGGCGGCATCGCCGTCGGGATGGCGACGAACATTCCGCCGCACAACCTTGGTGAGGTCGTCGACGCTTGCACCGCGCTCATCGACGATCCGGCACTGTCGATCGACGATCTTATTGCGATCGTGCCCGGTCCGGATTTTCCGACTGGCGGCATCATTCTCGGCCGTCAGGGTATCCGTGCCGCTTACCACCTCGGCCGCGGCTCGATCGTGATGCGCGGAAAAGTGGAATTCGAGACCTTGCGCGGCGAGCGCGAGGCCATCGTCGTCAGCGAAATTCCCTATCAGGTCAACAAAGCGCATCTGGTGGAGCGCATCGGCGATCTGGTGCGCGACAAGAAGATCGAAGGAATCGCAGCGCTGCGCGACGAATCCGACCGTCATGGCTATCGCGTCGTCGTCGAAATGCGGCGCGACGCCGTGCCCGACGTCGTGCTCAACCAGCTGTATCGCTTTACGGCGCTGCAATCCTCATTCGGCGCCAACATGGTCGCGCTTGAGGGCGGCCGTCCGTTGGTGATGAACCTGAAGGATTTACTGACTTCGTTCATCGCCTTCCGGGAACAAGTCGTTTATCGCCGCACCAAGCACCTTCTCGGCAAGGCCCGCGATCGCGCTCATGTGCTGGTCGGGCTTGCCATTGCAGTCGCCAATATCGACGCGGTGATCAAGCTGATCCGCGGCGCCAAGGATGCCAATGAGGCGCGCGACCAACTAATGGGGCGCGACTGGCCGGCCCGCGATGTTGCCACGATGGTCACCCTGATCGACGATCCGCGCCACGTTGTCTCGCGCGAAGGCACGACGCGGCTGTCAGCGGAACAGGCGAAGGCGATTCTGGATCTGCGCCTACAGCGGTTGACCGCGCTCGGACGCGACGAGATCAAGGCCGAGCTCGACAAGCTTGCCGAAGAGATCGCCGATTACCTCGACGTGCTGCGCTCGCGTGCCCGCATCCAGGCAATCGTCAAGCAGGAGCTCGCCGCGATCAAGAGCGAATTCGCAACGCCGCGGCGCACCGTGATCCTCGATCAAGAAGGCGAGATGGAAGACGAGGATCTGATCCAGCGCGAGGACATGGTCGTCACCGTCTCGCACGCCGGCTACGTCAAGCGCGTACCGTTGTCGACCTATCGGTCGCAGAAGCGCGGCGGCAAGGGCCGCGCCGGCATGCAGACGCGGGATGAGGATTTCGTGACGCGCCTGTTTGTCGCCTCGACGCACACGCCGGTGTTGTTCTTCTCGTCGCGCGGTCAGGTCTACAAGGAGAAAGTCTGGAGGTTGCCGCAGGCGGCACCGCAAGCGCGCGGCAAGGCCCTAATCAACATTCTGCCCCTCGAACAGGGCGAAAACATCACGACGATCATGCCGCTGCCGGAGGACGAAAGCACGTGGGACAAGCTTGACGTTATGTTCGCGACAACGCGTGGCACGGTGCGACGCAACAAGCTGTCGGACTTCGCCGATGTGCGGCGGTCCGGGATCATCGCCATGAAGCTCGATGAGGGCGACGCCATTGTCGACGTGCAGATTTGCACCGAGAACGACGACGTGCTGCTGACTTCGGCTGCCGGTCAATGCATCCGCTTTGCGGTGAACGACGTGCGCGTTTTCCAGGGACGCACGTCCATGGGCGTGCGTGGAATCAATCTCGGTGACAGCGGCAAGGTCATTTCGCTCTCGATCCTGCGTCATGTCGATGTCACGGCGGAAGAGCGCGCGGCCTATTTAAAGCGCGCTAGCGCGGTGCGGCGCGGCGGCAATGGCAACGGCGAGGAAAACGGCCTGGATGCGGAGGAGGCCGAGGGTGCGATCGAGCTTGGCGAGAGCCGCTATGTCGAAATGTCGGCGGTCGAGCAGTTCGTGCTGACGATTTCGGAAAAGGGCTTCGGCAAGCGCACCTCGTCTTACGAGTACCGCACCACCGGACGCGGCGGTAAAGGCATCGTCGCCATGGCGATTACCGAAAAGAACGGCCGACTGGTGGCGTCCTTCCCGGTCGAGGAAAGCGATCAGATCATGCTGGTCACCGATGGCGGCCAACTGATCCGCTGCCCGGTTGACGGTATCCGCATCGCCGGCCGCGCCACGCAAGGCGTTATCGTGTTCTCCACGGCTGAAAGCGAGCGCGTCGCTTCAGTCGAACGGCTGACGGAGGACACTCAGGAGAACGGCGGCGAATGACCGGTGAACAGTCGAGTGAGCGCTGGAAGCACGATGGCGTTCGCGTCATCCCGGGTGATCAGCTCGATCCCAACGTGCCGTCGACGCCGGGCATGGATCGCAAGGCGGCGATCAATTTCGCTCGTGCCGGCGCCAAGAAGTTGTGGGCAGGCACGGTAACGATCAAGCCGGATGCGAAGACCGGGGCGCACCACCATGGCCACCTGGAAAGCATCATTTATGTGGTGCGCGGCAAGGCCCGCATGCGCTGGGGCGAGCGGCTGGAGTTTACCGCCGAGGCCAATCCGGGCGATTTTATTTTTATTCCGCCCTACGTGCCGCATCAGGAAATCAACGCCAGTCCTGATCAAATTTTGGAATGTGTCCTGGTGCGCAGCGACGGCGAAGC